>NZ_LMCJ01000005.1:160929-187540 GCF_001623085.1 Pseudovibrio sp. W74 | reverse complement strand
TCAAACCATGCGGTCACGTTTGAAGTTCGGTTCACCGGACCACTGAAAGGTGCGTTACGTCTCCCAACAGCCCAACCCAGCCTACGACAAACTGACGGTCGCTCCGCCAGCAGCCCGCTACGTAGGCATAGGTTCAGAGTATGGGAGGTATTCAGGAGGGGAATAAGTTTTTTTCCCTCACGTCATAAAGGTCCGGCAAACTTGGAGCGAACTCTAGTGCATCCGTCCACCGTTAGGCACCTTGCTGTCGGGATGGAGCAAAACGATATCTCCATTCTCATCCGCTAATCCAAGTGTCAAAACTTCAGACATAAATGGCCCGATCTGGCGTGGTGGGAAGTTCACCACAGCAATCACCTGGCGACCAACAAGCGCCTCAGGCGTATAGTGAGCAGTGATCTGAGCAGACGTTCTCTTCACACCAATATCATCACCAAAATCAATCTTCAGTTTGTACGCGGGCTTGCGGGCCTCGGGAAAATCAACGGCTTCAACAACAGTGCCAACACGCACATCCACATTCAAAAAATCATCAATACCAATGGTTTTCGTATCTTCTTTTTGGTCCATATTCTTCTCAATAACTCGAATTACAACGCATCTTTATCCGAAAAGTGGAAACCGATTTTCGAATAAAGATACACAAAAACAAGGGCTAAAGCAGTTCGCGTGTTTCAGCTTAACTACAAACTGCTTTAGGGGCTGGCTTCAGCCCCACCATTCGCAGTTTCAGGTGGAGGTGTGCTTTTACCTGTTGGGCGTGAAGGTCTCTGGCACAAACGTCCCAGCCCTTCAATAAAGGGAGCTGCCACTTTCTCAACACGGCAAGCGCGGCCCATCCATTTTTCACCGTTCGCCAGCATGTCGTCAACGGCAACCATAACCTTCGGGTGTCCCGGCGCGTCATCCTCAAGCCAAACCCGAACCAACCGCTCAAAACCCAAAGCCAAAGCATTGGACATACCGACACTGCGCAGGCCAAATTCCTCAATGCCTGCTGCCACCAGCATCCACTTCATCGAGCGTGTCACCAGCTTGTGCATGTGCATGGCCAAAGCCGGGTCTTTCACCACTGTTTTGCGTAGGTTCCGGATCGCCTCTCTATGCGGTTCCATGATATCAAGCCGGCACATGAGGACGTCAAACAGCCGATCACGCCGTGTCTCATCCATCAGGTCAGGATCACGCTCTTTCAGAACTTTCTGGTCAATGTCCTGCATAAACGCTGCCAGCAGATCCAGCTTTCCATTGCAACACGCCCGCACCACCTCAATCTTCACACCAGCATTATCCGCGATCGCTGTATAAGTGATCTCTTCAATCCGGTGTGTTTCCAGCAACTCAATAAAACTTGCGATGATTTTCTGATGGGTCTTTTCGGTGGGCATGGCACGCTCCTGTATGGCCAACACTCCAGAGCGCATTCCGTTTGATTGGCTTCAATCAAACACTAAGAATCCGCTCCACTAAAGAAGTTAGAGTGCGGAGCGTGAATGTAAATGAACGCGACCTGCTCTAACTACGCATCAACACCTAATCATACACACAGGAGCAGCACAGATACAAAGAAAAAGCCTCAGTCTAGTAACCGAGGCTTTACTTCAATATCGAGCAATTTTGGCACCTGCTGAAAACGTATCTCCAAGAAGTGGAAACCGGTTTTAGGCTAAGAGACGCGACAACAAAATCTAAAGCAGCACGTCAGAGCCTGCACAAACAGGTGCAGCTTTAGTCAGCAAGTTCTGTGGCGCGATGAGCTGCCTTTGCAACAGCCTCACTCATCAGGTTTGTCAAAGCGTCGTCTCCCATCAACACGGAAAGCGCAGCAGCCGTCGTCCCACCAGGAGAGGTCACATTCCTGCGCAAAACATCAGCATTCTCGGGAGATTGATGGAGCAGCTCACCAGAACCTGCGACTGTTCCACGGGCTAAAGCCTCTGCAAGCTCGGCATTCAGCCCTAATCGTTGACCAGCCTCACTCATGGCTTCAACCAGATGGAACACGTAGGCAGGACCGGAACCGCTGACAGCTGTTGCCAGATCAATCTGCTCTTCAGCATCCACCCAATAAAACGCACCAATTGTTTCAAGCAGGGAGCTCATCAAAGCCTTTTGCTCATCCAGAACTTCAACAGAAGCATAACCTGCAGTCACACCTCGCCCCACCTGTGAAGGCGTATTCGGGATCACGCGCACAACAGGCTGGGCTGCTCCGAACGTATCTTTAAAGCGCTTGATTGTTGTGCCCGCTGCAACAGAAAGGATGATGCTGCCCTCATCGGCAACATCAGTAAGCGTTGGCAGCACCTCTTCCATCATTTGCGGCTTGATAGCCATCAACAGCACACCCGCCACAACACCTTCTGGCACGCTCTTGTGCCAGGGGATGCTGTGTGCAGTGATGGTTTCAAGCGTGTCTGAAGGTGGGTTGGGGTCAACAACCACAACATGTTCAGGTGCCATACCCTGCTTCATCCAGCCAGCAAGCATGGCACCACCCATTTTGCCTGCTCCAATCAGAACAAGCGGGCGTTCATTCGTTAGTTTCATGCATCACCGGCAGTTTCAAACATCACAGTTTCCATCGCTTCCTGTGCTGTCTTGCCAGCCCACACGACAAACTGGAACGATTGATAATACCGCTCACATGAATCAAGAGAATTAGAGAAAAGGACTTCTATCTGAGATGAATTGGCTTCTGCACCACCAGCCAGCAAAAGCGACTGACGGAAGATAACAACACCTTCACGACCCCAGATATCAAAATGCCCCATCCACTGCTGCTCGTTAATGAGCGCAAGCAGACGAACAATCTCATCTTTTCTGGGAGCAGGAACCTTGAGGTCGAACGCACTTGCCATATGCAGTGCTTCCAACTCTTCCATCCATGAAAAGGTTACGTGGTAATCACACCAAGTCCCTGTAACCGAAATGGAAATCTCGTCATCACCAAGGCGTTCAAAGGACCAGTCGTTACCGGTTGCAAGGTTTTCAATGGTATCAACCGGATTCAGGGGGCGTTCCGTGCCGAACTCAATAAGGCTCATTTCCGGTCCTCTTTCCGTTTGAGGAATGGTTTGTCTACCCACTCCGGACGGACGCGGGTCGAGTGATCATGGACCAGACACTTACGTGCTCTTGGATAGAAGCATGTACTACAAAGGAAGTTCCAGACCGGAACTGTTGATGCAGGACATCGAATCCCTTTTTTGCCAATATACCGATAGATTTGGCCTTTCCCCTATAGGGGGAATAGACAGATCATTGCGAAAATTGTGGACGACTCAAAGCCGCCCACAGCATATTCACATGTAATTTTCAGCCAAACCTACGCTTTGTCTTCTGGCGCAGCTTTTTCATCTAGATCGGCAAGGCGCTTTTCTACTGCTGCAAGGCGCTCTTCAAGCTTTTCAACTTCATCAAGCGCTTTGATCGCCATGTCTTTGACTGTGTCAAACTCATCACGCGAAACCAGATCCATATCCGACATGAAACGCTCGGCCTGCGCTCGGAATGCGGTTTCTACTTCCCGCTTGGCACCTTGCGCAACACCAGCGGCATCGGTCATCAGCTTTGCAAACTCGTCAAACATACGATTTGGAGACTGGCTCATGGCGTCCTCTTTAAATTTCTCTCTCACAAACAAGTATTGGTCCGGCCCGTCAGTTTCAAGCGCTGAGAGCTGATTTGCACCCAGAACCCTAAAGAACCTGTCAGTAAGATGTCGAAAGCTTGTGTTGAACACCTGCCACAAACCACTTGACCAAATCCTTCACTTGTCGGAATGCTCGCTGAACTGAAGCGCGTTCGGATTGATTACCTCCGATCAAACACTTGCAATGTGCTCAAACAAACCGAATTAGAGTAGAATGCGTGAGGGTCTCTGAGCGCAGGGCACTTTAATAACAGAAGGGTTTCATATGCCGCTCTTAGCAATACCTTTCCCGATGATTGATCCGGTTCTGATTGAATTCGGACCACTGGCCATCCGTTGGTATGCACTGGCATATATCGCCGGAATTCTTCTTGCATGGCGCTACATGATCGTAACCGTCCGCAACGCACCACTCTGGAACAAGACAGCTCATCCAACAGCAACAGACATCGACGACTTCGTCATGTGGGCAACGCTCGGCATTGTTCTGGGTGGTCGCCTCGGCTACGTCCTGTTCTACAATCTGCCCTACTACCTCGCCAATCCAGCAGACATTCTGGCTGTCTGGGAGGGAGGCATGGCCTTCCACGGTGGTCTGCTGGGCATGATTGTTGTGCTGATCATCTATTCCAGAGCACGTGGCCTGTCTGGCTGGACCATGTTTGATCTGGCTGCCATCGCCGCTCCAATCGGCCTCTTTTTCGGGCGTATTGCCAACTTCATCAACTCAGAGCTTTGGGGCCGCCCGACAGATGTTGCATGGGCCGTTGTCTTCCCAACCGGCGGGCCAGAACCAAGACACCCAAGCCAGCTTTATGAAGCGGCGCTGGAAGGAGCACTTCTGTTCTTCGTGCTGCGCCTGTTGTCCCACCGCTTCAAACTGCTGCAAAAACCCGGCGTACTCGCGGGCAGCTTCGCCATCGGTTATGGTCTGACACGCACCTTCGTAGAATTCTACCGCGTTCCGGATGCCCACATCGGCTACCTCGCAGGCTTCTTCACCATGGGAATGCTGCTGAGCCTGCCAATGGTTTTGATCGGCATCGCAGTCGTAATTTGGGCTCTCAAAAGAAACACGGAAATCAAAGAAGCAAAATGACCAGCTCTGCGTCCACGCCACTTCAGGAAAAAATCAAAAAGCGCATCGCGGACCATGGTCCAATGACCCTCGCTGAATATATGGGCATGTGCCTGTCTGATCCCGAGCATGGCTACTACATGCGACAGCAGCCATTCGGGACGAAAGGTGATTTCACCACGGCACCAGAAATCTCACAGCTGTTCGGCGAGCTGATCGGTGCCTGGCTTATGCATCAATGGCTGTCGCAAGATTTGAAAGGCCCGGTGAATCTGGTCGAAATGGGTCCGGGCCGCGGCACTTTGATGAAAGACATCCTGCGCGTTATCTCGTTACGCCCGCAGATGCTCGCCAACATTCAGATTCACCTGGTCGAAACCAGCCCATCCTTACGCAAAGCACAGCGCAAACTGCTCAAAGCCTACACAATCAAGTGGCACGACACGCTGGAGACCATCCCGGATGGACCAACCCTGCTCGTTGCAAATGAACTTTTCGATGCTCTCCCGATCCACCAGTACCAGCTCACCGAGCAAGGCTGGCGTGAGCGCTGTGTTGGGCTGGATGACGACGGCAATCTGACATTTGGCATCGGCTCAGGCACTCTGTCTCCGACAGACGTCGCCAAAGCCGGTCTACAGGCAAAACTGGGCGATACGCTGGAGCTGTCTCCAGCCTCCACCGCAATTGCCTCACAAATCGGTCAGCGCCTCAAGGCAGACGGCGGTGCTGCTCTGCTCATTGACTACGGCTATGCAAAGACGGCCACAGGCGACACGTTTCAGGCCCTCAAAAAGCACGAGTATGTCCCCACGCTGGAACATTGCGGCGAAGCGGACTTAACCGCCCACGTCAACTTTCAGGCACTCGCCAGCGCAGCCACTGCAGAAGGGGCAAACGTGCACGGCCCAATCGGTCAGGGCGAGTTTCTCCTCAGCCTTGGGCTGCTGGAGCGCGCAGGACAACTTGGGACTGGCAAATCCACGCTGGATCAGGACCAGATCCGCAAAGACGTGGAGCGCCTCGCAGCCGATGACCAGATGGGCACGCTCTTCAAAGTCCTTAGCATCACCAACACCTCAGAAAAACCAATTCCTTTCCAGAATTGAACGCATCGAAACAGGGAGAAGCCAATGATTAAAGTGCCAGAGCTTGAAGCAATGCAATGCCTTTCACATGGCTTCTTCACCCGCGAAGGAGGTGTTTCCTCCGGCATCTACAAAGGCCTCAACGTCGGCTTGGGTTCCAGCGATGTCCGTGAAGATGTACTGGAAAACCGCCGCCGCGTTGCCGATCAACTCGGCACAACACCTGAACGGATGGTTACGCCCTACCAGATCCACTCGGCAAAGGTGCTGAGCGTATCTGCACCCTTTGCTGAGGAAGATGACAGGCGCGCAGACGCTCTCGTCACCAACACCCCCGGCCTCGCCATTGGCATCCTGACCGCAGACTGCGGCCCGATCCTGTTCGCGGATCCGGACAACGGAGTTATCGGCGCAGCCCACTCAGGCTGGAAAGGCGCCGTCGATGGCATCCTGCCCAACACCGTTCAAGCCATGCAGCAACTGGGTGCAGACCCATCAAACATCACAGCTGTGATGGGCCCGATGATCTCACAGCAGGCTTATGAGGTTGGCCCGGAGTTTGTGGTGCGCTTCCTCGAACAGTCTCAGGACAACAAGCGATTCTTCGTTCCCTCACAAAAATCACTGCACAGTATGTTTGATCTACCGGCTTTCATCAAAGCCCAACTGGACAAACTTGGCCTCAAAGACGTCATCGATCTCAAACTATGCACCTATGCGGATGCGGACAGGTTCTTCTCCTACCGAAGAACCACCCATAACAAAGAACCAGATTACGGACGTCAGATATCAACTATCATGTTGACCGCCTGATTGTGCTGACGGACGAGCAAGAGTAAGTTCTGTTTCACATTGCTTTGCAAACTATGGATTGGGAGAAGACCATGGCCCTGCACTTTGCACCGGAAGAATTTGCTGAGCGCCGTGTTGCTCTGGACGCCAAACTCAAAGAGCGTCATCTCGATTGCCTGCTGATCTTCGCACAGGAGAGCATGTATTGGCTGACAGGTTTTGACACCTTCGGCTACTGCTTCTTCCAGTGCTTGATCTACCGCCCCGGTGAAGAACCTATCCTTCTCACCCGCTCCGCTGATCTGCGACAAGCCCGCAACACCTCCAACCTCAAAGACATTCGCCTCTGGATGGACGTCGCAGGCAAATCTCCGGTTGGTCAGGTAAAAGAGCTTCTGTTTGATCTCGACCTGCTCGGCACCCGCATCGGCGTGGAATATGACACCCACGGCCTCACCGCTGCCAATGGCCGGTTGCTGGACGAATCTCTGCATTCCTTTGCAGACGTCGATGACGCTTCCGACATCATAAAGGAGCTCCGTCTGGTCAAATCGTCAACTGAGCTGGAATATGTCAGAACCGCAGGCAAACTCGCCGATACTGCTTTCCTTGCCGGTATGGAGGAAATCAAACCCGGAGCCGACGAAGGCCGCATTCTGGCTAAGATGCAAAGCGCAGTATTTGAAGGCGGCGGCGACTACCCCGCCAACGAATTCGTCATTGGCTCAGGCCCTGACGCCCTTCTCTGCCGCTACAAATCTGGTCGCAGAACCCTCTCAGAAAACGATCAACTCACCATAGAATGGGCGGGGGTTTACCGCCACTATCACGCAGCCTCCATCCGCACAGTTATTCTGGGTGAGCCAACGCCGCGCCATCTGGAACTCCACCGCGCCGCAAAAGATGCCCTTCTGGCCGTTGAACAAGCCATGCAGGTGGGCAACACATTCGGCGACCTGTTTGCTGCACACGCCAGCATTCTGGATGATCGCGGCCTGATGCCACACCGCCTGAATGCTTGCGGATATTCACTTGGTGCCCGCTTCACACCAAGCTGGATGGAGCCGCCCTACATGGCTTTCAAAGAAAATGCACATGAAATTCATGAAAACATGGTGTTGTTTATGCACATGATCATCATGGATTCAGACAGCGAAACCGCTATGACTTTGGGCCAAACCTACATCACACACGCAGATGGGCCTGAAAGCTTATCACAGCTTTCTCTCGACCTCCCTGTGAAGGCAGGGTAAAGACTGCCATAATTAACCTTTACGAATCTATTGGGGCACCCCACGCTGATTCTCTGAGTGGACTTTAAGGACTGACATGCTGAAGCTCGTACTTTTACCTCGGGTATTAATCATTGCCGCTATGGCAATTCTTGCAGGCTGTGCGGCAAACCCTCTTCCCCCTTCCAGCATCGGGGACATGATTGAAACCAAGTCAGCTCCTCCGACTGTCTCTCCGGCAAAAGCAACTTTTGCATTTGAGCAGCTGACCGGACTGCCTGGCAATATTGCCGACGATCTCTCTGAGCAACTTGGGAATCGCGCAGCAGCAGCGAATCTCAACCTCGTCAGACGCGTTGGTGCACCAGCAACGTACCGAGTCAAAGGATTCTTGACCGCGGCTGGCGATCAGTACACCACCACTGTCTTCTATGTATTTGATATTATTGACGCAAATGGCAACCGTGTTCACCGGATTGATGGCCAGGAGCAAACTGGCGGCAACTCTGGCGATCCATGGGCTGATGTTTCAAGCGATGCACTGCGAAGAATTGCGACCAGAACAATTGCTTCTTTAGAAGCATGGTTACACAGCAAGTGACCTAATAAAATCAAATAGATACACAATTACGCAGCTCAGCTTTTGCAAAAAAGCTGAGCTGCTGTGCGTTCTGGCTATTGTCGGCTTAAGACGAGGTTGCTAAAAGGCGCGCAAGGCGACCTGTCAGGACGCCTTACCAGAAGAAATCGGGTTCCACCAAGGGACGCAAATTTCCACCTCACCACCGACGAATGTCACAGGGTGAGATCAAAGCCCAAGAAGGACTTGCGGGTTATGAAAATCGTCGCGGGTAACTCCAATCGCGCGCTGGCCGAGCAAATTTCAAAGTATCTTGATGTACCATTGTCGAAGTGCCAGGTTCGCCGCTTTGCAGACCAAGAAATCTACGTTGAAATCCAGGAGAACGTGCGCGGTGAGGACGTCTTTGTCATTCAGCCTACAAGCTATCCGGCAAATGACCACCTCATGGAACTGCTGATCATCATTGATGCGCTCCGCCGTTCTTCAGCACGTCGCATTACCGCAGTGGTTCCATACTTTGGCTACGCTCGTCAGGACCGTAAGTCAGCGCCTCGTACGCCAATCTCTGCGAAACTTGTTTCCAACCTGATCACCAATGCTGGTGCAGACAGAGTGCTTACACTCGACCTGCATGCTGCGCAGATTCAGGGCTTCTTCGACATCCCAACCGACAACCTTTACGGTGCGCCGGTGATGACCCGTGACATCAAAGAGCACTATGACACAACCAACGTCATGGTTGTTTCCCCAGATGTTGGCGGTGTGGTTCGTGCGCGTGCACTAGCAAAGCGCATTGAAGCTCCTCTGTCCATCGTTGATAAGCGCCGCGACAAGCCTGGTGAATCCGAAGTCATGAACATCATCGGTGATGTGAGCGGCTACGATTGTATCCTCGTGGATGACATCGTCGATTCTGGCGGAACCCTTTGCAACGCAGCAGATGCACTTCTTGCTGCTGGTGCCAAGTCCGTCACGGCCTACATCACACATGGTGTCCTCTCAGGTGGCGCAGTGGCACGCGTTTCAGCATCCAAGCTCAAAGAACTGGTAATCACCGATTCCATCGAGCCAACGGCTGCTGTTCAGGCTGCTCCAAACATCCGCACTATTTCTATCGCCCCACTCATGGGCGAAGCGATCAACCGCACATCGCAGGAACGTTCTGTTTCCAGCTTGTTCGATTCCTAATTCGCTTTAGAGCGCGTTCCGTTTGATTGGTTTCAATCAAACGACAAGAATTCGCTCCAACAAAGGTGTTAGAGTACGATGCGTGAATGCAAATGAACGCGACGAGCTCTAATCACAAGCTTTGAGAAACCGGGGTACGCCCCGGTTTTTCTTATTGTAGGCTCGGCAGTTGCCCTTGCTCTTTCTGGGAGTATCGGGTATACGAGCCGCGTACGTCGACACCCTTGGAGGAGGCGTGCGGAGTTGGCCGTAGTTGAGCGCAGAAATCTGTCGCTCCCGCGGCCTTACTTTTATAATCAAACTAGGAGATTCCACCATGGCAAACAGCTATGAGCTGAAAGCACAGGTGCGTGAACGGGCCGGCAAGGGGGCCGCTCGTGCAGCTCGTCGTGAAGGTCTTGTACCAGCAGTAATCTACGGCGACAAAAAAGAAGCAGTGTCTATCAGCCTGCCAATTAAAGAAGCAACCATGACCCTGCATAAGGGCGGTTTCCTATCTCACGTCGGCACAATCGACCTGAACGGCGAAAAGACTTCTGTAATTGCAAAAGACTTCCAGCTGCATCCAGTAAAAGACACTCTGATGCACGTTGACTTCCTACGTGTTTCTGCAAACGCTACTCTGACCGTAGAAATTCCAGTGAAGTTCCTCAACGAAGAAACTTCTCCAGGTCTGAAACGCGGTGGTGTTATCAACGTTGTACGTCACACCGTTGAAATGACCGTTCCTGCGAACGCTATCCCAGAAGCTCTCGAAATCGATCTTGGTGAAGCTGACCTCGGTTCTTCTCAGCATATCTCTGCTGTTAAGCTCCCAGCTGGTTGTGCTCCGACCATTACAGACCGCGACTTCACAATCTCCACGATTGTTGCACCAGCAGGTCTGAAAGAAGACGACGACGCTTCTGAAGAAGGTGAAGGCGAAGAGTAATTCTCTAACTAGGGCTTGGGACAATACCTATGAAGCTGTTAGTCGGCCTCGGTAATCCAGGCCCTAAATACGAGAGTAATCGTCACAATATCGGGTTCATGGCGGCAGATGAAATTCATCGCCGCCATAGCTCATTCAGCCCGTGGCGGGCTCGCTTTCAGGCTCAGGTTTCTGAAGGCACTTTAGCAGGCGAAAAAGTCCTGCTGATGAAGCCAATGACCTACATGAACGAATCTGGTCGTTCCGTAGGTGAAGCACTCCGTTTCTACAAGCTCACCCCACAAGATGTTGTCGTGCTCTATGACGAGCTGGACCTGCCTCCTGCGAAGTTCCGCATGAAGAATGGCGGCGGTCACGGAGGTCACAATGGCCTGCGCTCCATCACAGCACACATCACGGATGCCTATCGCCGTGTGCGCCTTGGTATTGGCCATCCCGGCCATAAAGACCGCGTACATCAATGGGTCCTGGGTGACTTTGCAAAAGCGGATCAGGAGTGGTTGGAACCTCTTCTGGAGGCAGTTGCAGACAACACTCCTTTGCTTGCACAACATCACGACAACCAGTTTGCCAACAAGGTGACACTGGCAACACGCCCGGAAGGCTCTGGTAAACCTTACAAAAAGGACAGCTCGCGCGAGGCTGCCGTTAAAAAGAAGCAAGACCCCGCCAAACCGGAACCAGAAAAAAAGCCAGCCACAAAAGCAACGGGCTATCAGGACAAAAAAGCTAACAAAAAAGGGCCGCTCGCGTCAGCGCTTGAGCAGTTGTTTGGATCGAAAGGACAAGAATAAATGGGTTTTCAGTGCGGCATCGTCGGCTTGCCTAACGTTGGTAAGTCTACCCTCTTCAACGCTCTGACGAAGACAGCAGCGGCGCAGGCAGCAAACTATCCGTTCTGCACCATTGAGCCGAACACTGGTGATGTTGCTGTGCCAGATCCACGCCAATCCAAGATCGCAGCGATCGCTGGCTCCAAAGAGATCATCCCGACCCGTCTGACCTTCGTAGACATTGCAGGCCTCGTACGCGGCGCATCCAAAGGTGAAGGCCTGGGCAACCAGTTCCTGGCTAACATCCGCGAAGTAGACGCGATCGCACACGTTCTGCGCTGCTTTGAAGATGACGACATCACGCACGTCGATGGCAAGATCGATCCAATCGCTGATGCAGAAACCGTAGAAACCGAACTGATGGTTTCTGATATGGAAAGCCTCGAAAAGCGTATTGCGCCGCTCGCCAAAAAAGCGAAGTCTGGCGATAAAGATGCCAAGATGGCTCTTCCGATCATGGAACAGGCCTTGGCAATTCTTCAGGATGGTAAGCCAGTGCGCGCACTTGGCCTCACCGATCCGGAAGACGTGAAACAGCTCGAAATGCTGAACCTGCTGACATCCAAGCCAGTTCTCTACGTGTGTAACGTGGAAGAAGAATCAGCAGACAAAGGCAACAGCCTGTCCGCTAAGGTTCAGGCTATGGCAGAAGAGCAAGGCGCAGCCTCGGTTGTCATCTCAGCCGCTATTGAAGCTGAAATTGCACAGCTGGAAGACGAAGAGCAGCGTGAATACATGGCTGACATGGGCTTGGAAGAGCCAGGCCTGGACCGTTTGATCCGCGCAGGCTACGACCTACTACACTTGATCACCTACTTCACAGCTGGCCCCAAAGAAACACGCGCCTGGACCGTTTCAAGAGGCACCAAAGCCCCTCAAGCTGCTGGCGTCATCCATACGGACTTTGAACGCGGCTTCATTCGCGCGCAAACCATCGCTTACAACGACTACGTTGAGCTTGGCGGCGAAAACCCAGCTAAAGAAGCAGGTAAAGCACGCGACGAAGGCAAGGAATACATCGTTCAAGATGGCGATGTGCTGCTCTTCAAGTTCAACACATAAGTCTTTGGCACAATCGCTATAAAACAAAAGGCGCTCAATCGAGCGCCTTTTTTATTGAAAAATCAATGAGATCAAAATCAAATATCCAACAAAACGATCTCACTGGAAGCTTCTGCCTCTACATCAGCTACGTGGACTTCTTGCACGCCCTGCGCAATCAGCTTGTCAAGAATACTTGGCTCAACGCCGCTATCCACAATCAGCATATCTGCCTGAGCGCATGAGTTGGCAACAAACCGGCTCGGAACGCCAATCTTGCTGGAGTTACACAGCACCATAGTCCGCTTGCAAGACGCCATGACGGCCCGCGCAAACTTGGCTTCCTCTTCCACGTAGTACATGAGATCCCCCTCAGTGGACAAACCGACAGGACAAATAATCCCCCAGTCCGCCTCAAGGCTCTCAACGGTACCCAGAGCGATTGGCCCCAAAGCCCCCTGCCCGTCCGTGTAAAGATTGCCGCCAATCACATGGATGTCTGCAGCCGTCTCAGCCCCGATCATCATCGAAGCGACTGCATACGAGTTGGTCGAAACCTTTATCTGCTGCACTTGAGCAAGATGCTGCGCCAGGATTGTCATTGTGCTTCCGGACTCAACAACCACATGGTCACCAGTCTTAAAGAATGAAGTTGCCAGCCGGCCAATCGCATATTTCTCGATGTAATGACTGCGAAGCCTTACCCGATATGCATCTTGGTCTCGTGGCATGAGGAAGCAAATAGAATTGTCGAAGAGTTCAAATTCCTCACGATCCGACAGCACCTTCGCCAGACTGGTGAGCTCTTCAAAATCCATTCCTAAAATATCTGCCGCAGCAGTCAATGAAATACGTCTGTGGCGCTTAACCAGATTGGCGAGAACGTCCACCATTAAGTCATTAATCATCTAAATTGGCCTAGATCCAAGATACTATTCCGGTAGTAAACAATGTTCATTTTTATCGAAAAAGATTAAAATTTATCAACTATTCAGAAGAATGAAATCTTCGCTGTCAGCATCTTCGGAAATTGCATGAAAAACGCGTGCTTTTCTAAGGTGATGATCGACTTCAGCAAAGCCTAATTCCCCATTATTATCAGTAATAAAGACATCAACACCCTGCATTGTTTGCGCGGTGTAGCGACTGGGAACGCCCAACTTGGAACTGTCACTCAACATCATAGTTTTCTGCGCACTGCGCTGCATAAGCAAGCTGGTTTCAGCATCAACCTTGTGGAAGTAGCAGGCCCCTTTTTGGATGCACATGCTCGTTGGGCTCAGGATGGTCCAGTCCACCTTCAGATCACGAATACGCGCCTGTGTCTCTTCCCCATGAAGCGCAGTGGTGTGTGCTTCCAGCCTGCCGCCAATCAACTCAACACTACACGTACGACTATGCCGGACAAGGCTCTCCGCAATCAGCGGGCTTGTCGTCGCGATGGAGAGATTTTTCTTCTCTTTCAGATGATTGGCAAAAAGGGAAAGCGTACTGCCCGCCTCAATCAGCAAACTTTCACCATCCTTAATCAGGCTGGCAGCAAGTTTGCCAATGGCATTCTTCTCGGCAAACCGAGAGTGCATGCGCACGCTGATATCACTCTCTGCAATGGCCTCATTCGAAACCAGGGAACTGCCTCGCACGCGCATGATACTATTGTTTTCCAGGCCATCAACGGCATACAGGATCTCATCGACAGAGCAATCCAGTACAGTGGCCAGTAAGGAGAGCCGTATCGTTCTATAGCGTCGCACCAATTCGATTATGCGGACGATCACAACACAACCCTCGTGTACAATTTTATTTAATCTTTCATAAAATTAGTCAAATACCGTTTGAATGTAAAGCTAAGATCGATTGCTGGTGATGTCGCGTCCAAAAATCACCTCGTCACGCAGCGGTATGCCGTGCAAGCCTGTGACTGGTATTTCTGGCTTTAACTTACGTTCCTCATCAATGACGCCCTGCACCACTTTTTCTAAGCGGAAGCCACGTCTTTGATAAAACCGAAATGCATCCAGATTGTCGTTAGAGGTCCGCACCATAATCCGGCCAAGGCCTTCCTGCCGCGCAGCATCAACGGAAGCATCCAGCAGAAGCGTACCAATGCCGCCCCAGCGCTGCAGCGAATCCAGCGTAAGGATCTCCCATTCCTGATCACGCTTGATCAGCGTAATCATCCCCACAAGACGCCCTTCATCCAGAGCGAGATATCCAGGCAGACGTGAGGCATCCACCATTTCACCATCAAGCAATTGCTCAGGACTGGTCCACCGGTTAACGAGCAGTTCAACAACCTGCTCTCGATCTTCTGGTTCAATTGCTCTTACTTGGATTGACACGAAGAAGACTCCTGTTTGGCTTCTGGCCTGACTAGATCAATATCTTTTAACATTCGCAATTCAGTGGCAGTACGTGCCTGCCAGCCAGTGCGCTGCAGTTCGGGAACTTCGTTGTTCTCACAGGGGTAACCTATGCAAAGATAGGCAACAAATTTCCAGTTTTCAGGAACACCAAACAACTGCCCGATACTGTCAGGGTTGAGAATAGACACCCAACCGACACCAATGCCTTTTGCTCTAGCAGCAAGCCAGAGGCAATTAATTGCGCTAACACAAGAATAAGCCAGCGTCTCTGGCATAGTCTGCCGTCCGAGCCCGCCTCCCTGCGTTGGATCAAGATCACAAAATACAGCAAATTGCAGCGGAGCATCGGTCAAGCCTTGCAGCTTGAGCTTGGTATAGCTTTCTGCCCGCTCCCCTTTATAGCCCTTAAGAGCTTCAGAATTTGCCTGTTGGAAATTGAGATAAACAGCCTCGCGGTTCGCAGGTTGGCTCATCTCGATAAAACGCCACGGCTGACTGTTGCCGACGCTTGGGGAAAGATCAGTTAATCGCAAAAGCTCATCAACAGTTTCGCGATCAATAATGTCCTGCTTAAAATGGCGCACATCCCGGCGCCATTTCAAAAGCAATTCAAAATCGTGATTGAAGGCCGCAGAAAACTGCGGGCCATTCTCTACAAAGGCGTCATTCAATGACCGGGAAACTCCACCAATGTCCTGACAGGAATATCGAGTGCTTCCAGTTTTGCACGTCCTTGCAGTTCTGGCAAATCGACAATGAAGCACGCAGCCACGATGTCGGCCCCAGCGCTTCTCAGAAGCTTCACAGCAGCTTCTGCGGTCCCACCAGTCGCAATCAGGTCATCAACCAGAATAACCTTCTCACCGGGCTTTACAGCATCACAGTGGATCTCAATGGTATCGGTACCATACTCCAGCTCATATTCCTGCTCGATGGTCTTAAACGGCAGCTTACCCTTCTTACGCACTGGCAAGAAACCGGCGGAGAGCTGGTGAGCAACAGCACCACCAAGAATAAAGCCGCGCGCCTCGATACCAGCAACCTGCTCAATCTTGGAGCCAGCCCAAGGCTGTACCAGTGCATCAACCGCACGGCGGAAGGCGCGAGGATCACTCAGCAGTGTTGTGATATCGCGAAACAGAATACCTTCCTTTGGATAGTCTGGAATGGTCCGAATGGACGCAATCAGCTCCTCTGAGATACTGTTAGTTATGTCAGTCATGGTCATTTCCGCTTTTGAATTGCATAGTTTTTGTAAGAAGCCCTTCAACGAGAGCCCCATAAGCGATCTGTGCTCGATTATTTGCGCAGCACACGTCCAGCAACAGCATCAAGCTTTGCAAGCAGTGCCGGGTCTCTTTTGTCCTCAGCAGTCATAATCGCAAAATCAAGTACCGTATTGGAACCAACCGGACACTGCTGGTGCTCTCTCGGCAGTTTCCGGGCAACAGCTAGGACAAGCTTCTGAGCACTTTCCACGTTCTCGTGTAGAACCTTGATGATCGCGTTGATATCTACGTTTCCGTGGTCGGCATGCCAACTGTCGTAATCCGTTACCATCGCCACAGTTGAATAACTGATTTCCGCTTCCCGGGCCAGCTTGGCTTCCGGCATGTTTGTCATGCCAATAACGTCACAGCCCCAGGAGCGATAGAGGAGGCTTTCTGCCTTGGAAGAAAACTGAGGTCCTTCCATAGCCAGATAAGTACCGCCGCGGCTATACGTAAGGCCCTCTTCTTGACAGGCACTTTCAACAACATCCACCAGCAGTGGCGAAATTGGATCAGCAACGGAGACGTGCGCCACGCAGCCTGTTCCAAAGAAGCTCTTTTCGCGCGCAAACGTACGATCGATGAACTGGTCAACAAGAACGAAAGTTCCCGGTGCATATTCCTCTTTCAAGGACCCGCAGGCGCTGACGGAAATCAGGTCTGTGACACCAGCACGCTTAAGCACGTCAATATTTGCACGATAATTGATCTCGGTTGGAGAGTGCACATGTCCGCGACCGTGACGAGGCAGGAAAACAACCTTCAAGCCACCAATCTCGCCGATACAAACATCATCACTTGGCTCACCCCACGGGCTTTCGATCCGTTCCCATCGGGCATTTTCAAAACCAGGGATATTGTAGAGGCCAGAACCTCCGATAATGCCCAGAACCGCCTGCATATCGCTCTCTCCGCTTTGCCTGTGTCGGCGCAACCTTACCTGATTCACTGATAGGAAGTTGGCGGTACATCAAATCCAGCCCGCAACCCCAAAAAAAAGGGCTACCCGATTAGGATAGCCCTTTTTGAATTTATAAATGTGACCTTAGTGGTCAACATCTCTCCAGATCTTACGCTTTGTAAAGTACAGCAGCGATGCGAACAGGATCAGGAATGCCATCACACCAAAGCCGATACGCTTGCGTGATTCCAGATGAGGCTCAGCAGTCCACATCAGGAATGCAGAAACGTCACGAGCATACTGATCGACAGTCATTGGAGAACCGTCGGAGTACTCAACCAGCTCATCAGAAAGCGGAGGCGCCATTGCGAGCGTGGACCCTGAAATGAAGCCAGGGTTGTAGTACTGACCTTCTGGAACCTCAACACCCTCAGGTGCCTCATGGTAGCCAGTTAGCAGGCCGTACAGGTAATCCGGACCGTTTTCCTGATACTGCGTAGCAACATCAAGAACAAACCAAGGGAAACCACGAAGGGCAGCGCGCGCTTTTGCCATCAAAGAAAGGTCTGGTGGGTAAGCACCATTGTTAGAAGCACGTGCAGCTTGCTCGTTCGGGAATGGTGATGGGAATTTGTCGAACGGCTTGCCGTCACGCTCAAACATTTCACCTTCACTGTCCGGGCCATCTTCGATGGAGTATTCAGCTGCAAGAGCCTTCACTTCATCAACAGAGAAACCTGGTCCGCCTTCCTCAGCAAGGTTACGGAATGCGACGTAGCTCAGACCATGACAGGCAGAACAAACTTCCTGGTACACCTGGAAGCCGCGCTGCAGCTGCGCTTTGTCAAACTGACCGAATGGGCCAGCAAAAGACCAAGGCTGCTTTTCGACGTGAGGTCCTTCGCCAGCTGCAAGAGCCGGACCAGCTACAGCAAGACCTGCAACAATAGCCAGAGCACGAGCGCTTTTGAACATTAGATTTTTCATCTTTAAAATCCCCTGCCCTTAAGCCGCATCACTGGACTTACCCAGCACTGCATCGTTGATTGAGTCAGGAACTTTCCGAGGCGTTTCGATCAGTCCGAGAACTGGAAGAACGATCAGGAAGTGTGCGAAGTAGAGGACCGTAAAGAACTGGATCCAGGCAATGTATGGCTGCTCAGCAGGCTTAGATCCAAGCCACCCCAACATGATTGTGGTGAAGAAGAAGAGCCAGAAGAAGAACCGGTAAACAGGACGGTAATTCGCTGAACGAACTTTGGAAGTGTCAAGCCAAGGCAACACGAACAAGATCGCAATCGCACCACCCATGGCAATCACACCACCGAGTTTGGAAGGAATTGGACCAATATCGAAAGTGATCGCACGCAGGATCGCATAAAATGGCAGAAGGAACCATTCTGGAACGATGTGCGCTGGTGTCACCATTGGGTTCGCTGGAATGTAGTTATCAGCATGACCCAGATAGTTTGGCAGGTAGAACACGAACCAGGAGAACAGGATCATAAAGACAACGATCGCGAACAGATCCTTCAACGTGTAGTACGGATGGAATGGAACTGTGTCTTTATCGGACTTAGGATCAACACCAACTGGGTTGTTGTTACCAGCAACGTGGAACGCCCAGATGTGCAGCATCACAACGCCAAGGATCACGAACGGCAGCAGATAGTGCAGTGAGAAGAAGCGGTTCAGTGTTGGGTTACCAACTGCGAAACCACCCCAGAGCCATGTGGTGATTGCTTCACCAACAACTGGAACTGCAGAGAACAGGTTCGTAATAACCGTTGCACCCCAAAGAGACATCTGGCCCCAAGGAAGCACGTAGCCCATGAATGCGGTAAGCACCATGAGGAAGAACAGCAGCACGCCCAGGATCCATGCAATTTCGCGCGGCTCTTTGTAAGAACCGTAGTACATACCGCGGAAGATGTGGATGTACACTGCAAAGAAGAACATGGATGCACCGTTTGAGTGCAGATAACGCATCAACCATCCGTAGTTCACATCGCGCATGATGTGCTCAACGGATGCAAATGCGAGCGCATCATTCGGCGTGTAGTGCATTACCAGAACGATACCGGTAATGAGCTGAACAACGAGCACGAAAAATGCGATACCGCCGAAGGTCCACCAGTAGTTCAGGTTCTTCGGGGTAGGAAACGCAACAAAACTCCCATGTACAAGGGAGAGTACCGGCAAACGACGCTCAAGCCATTTGGCGCCAGCGTTTTGCGGTTCATAAGTAGAATGACCAGCCATAGCTGCCTCCTGAAAGGGCCTCGTCAGCCGATTACAACAACGTCGTCGCTGGAAAACTTGTAAGGCGGCACGAGCATGTTTTCTGGAGCCGGGCCTTTACGAATACGACCAGCAGTGTCGTAGTGGGAGCCGTGACATGGGCAGAACCAGCCGCCGTATTCACCAGCTTCACCAAGAGGCACACAGCCCAGGTGCGTACAAACGCCAACCATAACCAGCCAGGCTTCTTTGCCTGTCGTAGCGCGGTTTGCGTCAGATGCGTCCGCACCATCTTCTAGGTTAGCATTACGTGCAAACTGGTCTGGTAGATCAGCAATAGGCACTTCTGTCGCTTCAGCGATCTCTTTTTCCGTACGTTGACGGATAAAGACCGGCTTACCACGCCAGGTCACAGTGATGGATTGCCCGACTTCAACCGCAGAAACATCAACTTCGATAGAAGCCAAAGCCAGTGCAGATGCATCGGGGTTCATCTGATGGATAAAGGGCCAAGCCAGAGCTCCCGCACCGACCGCGCCCACGGCACCGGTCGCGATGTAAAGAAAATCGCGGCGTGACGGTTCAGCCGTGTCCGTGTGTTCCAAGGTCGCGTCCTCTCGAAACAAAATTGAAAGAGAACACCTACGATCTCTTCTGTGAGGACAGGCCCGCAACCAGTCAAAACCGGTCACTGTCTATACACCGCAAAGAAGACATAGGTGAAAATGCGCTAAATACGCACTTATATTGACGGATGCTATCTGCCACCAATGGTCGCACTTGTCTAGACTGGTTAAAAATTTGCGGACTTATTGTCGCAGACAACTTGGGCATAAGAGGAAAAAAACGGGATCAATTGAGATTTTGACACGCAAATATGAGTCAAAAGTCGAGTGGTTCGGGGACCCTAGGACGCAAACTCGCCCCGAACCACTTTTAGTTTAAACCGCTTGATTCCCTGTCAGGAATCCCTATTCGGCGGCAACTTGTGCAAGGAAACCGCCAGATTGGTGGTTCCAGAGGTTTCCATAGATACCTTCGGATTTCAGAAGTTCCTCATGGGTACCCATCTCTACGATCTTGCCTTGATCCATGACAATGAGGCGATCCATTGCCGCAATTGTGGAAAGTCGGTGGGCAATTGCAATAACCGTCTTACCTTCCATCAACTCAAACAGGCTTTCCTGGATCGCAGCCTCCACTTCTGAGTCCAAAGCAGACGTTGCTTCGTCCAAAACAAGGATCGGAGCATCCTTAAGCAAGACACGTGCGATTGCGACGCGCTGACGTTGACCGCCAGAAAGCTTCACACCGCGCTCACCCACCAGAGTATCAAAGCCAGTCCGTCCTTCTGGATCTTTAAGGCCGTCAATAAACTCCAGAGCATGAGCCCGTCTCGCTGCTTCGGTCGCCTCTTCCAGAGTTGCACCATCTTTGCCGTAGGTGATGTTCTCCAGAATCGTCCGGTGCAGCAAAGACGTGTCCTGAGAAACCACACCAACATTCTGGCGCAGGCTCTCTTGCGTCACGCCGCGAATATCCTGACCATCAATGGCAATGCGTCCACCTTCCAGATCATGGAAGCGCAGCAGCAAGTTCATCAGGGTCGATTTGCCCGCCCCTGAGCGACCAACAATCCCGATTTTCTCACCCGGTTTAATGTTGAGCGACAGGTTCTCCAGAACGCCGCTGCCCTTGCCATAGTGGAATTTCACATCTTCAAAGCGAATTTCCGCGTCAGAAACAACAAGCGCTTTCGCATCTTGCTTATCAGTGACCTCAGTATGCCGGGACAACATGCCCAATCCGTCCTGAACAGTACCGATATTCTCAAACAGGCCAGCAACTTCCCAAAGGATCCACTGAGACATCCCCTGCAAACGCAAGGCCAGACCAATCGCAATCGCGATATCACCAGTCGTCACCAAAGCCCTCTGCCAAAGCCAGATGGACAGAGCGCCAAGAGACAACAAGAGCAGATTGTTGATCAGCGTCAGGCAGATGTTCAGCTTGGTCACATTCCGCATCTGCTTATGCACGGTATCCATGAAAGTGCTCATGGAACCTTTGGCATAATCTTCTTCGCGCGATGCATGTGAAAACAGCTTTACGGTCGAGATATTCGTATAGGCATCAACGATATGACCAGTCATCACAGACCGGGCATCTGCTTGCTTCTTGGAAATACGCTTAAGCTTGGGAACAAAGACGTACATGACGAGGAAATAGGAGAGCAACCAACCGATCATCGGCAGGGCAAGACGCCAATCCGCGCTCACAAGCACAACAAGCGCAGCCAGAAAGTAAACAATTACATAGACAAAGATATCGACAATACGCGTAATGACTTCCCGCACAGCAAGTGAGGTCTGCATCAGTTTGTTAGCAATGCGACCTGCAAAGTCATTATGAAAGAAAGTCAAACTCTGCCGAAGTAATTGTCGGTGCCCCTTCCACCTGATCAGCATTGGATAGTTACCAACCAATCCCTGATGGAAGAACATCTCCCAAACTGCGGACATGATCGGCGAAATCACAAGAAGAACAACACCCATCCAGATCAGATGGCCCCAGTTGTCGGCAAAGAACGTTTCCGGGTCTTCGGTGCCTAACCAGTTCACCAAATCACCCATAAACGTAAAGATGACCACTTCAATTACAGCAATAGATGCAGCGAAAAAGGCGATTACAACAAGTAGTATTGAAACAGGCTTGGTATAATACCAGATAAACCCCCAAAACTTACTTGGAGGAGTCTCGATCTCTTCCATTTTGAATGGGTCAATAAGCTTCTCAAAATAAGAGAACATGACAAATCCCAATTAAGATATTTGGTTTGCGAGGTGCGCTACCACGTCAACATGGTAAGAGGATGACGGCTGCTTACTGCAGCCGCTCATCTCGATCGTAAGGATCCCGGTTATCTTTCGGAGAGCCGGAAAAAGTCCAGATAACACTGGCAATTCCAACCCCAACAGCAAAAGCTCCAACCAGGGTATCAATCAAACGCCCCTGAAACAGAGAGCCAGCCTCATTGATTCCGTTTGCTCTTACAATTTCTACCGTAGCCAACTCTGCGTAGAGCGTTGGAATAATTGTAAAAAATGCGATTCCAGCACTAATCATCAAGAACCAGAATGCGTGCCCAAGGCTTTGAGAAAACGTTCCTTTTTCAGAACCAGCCGAGCGCACATACCGGCCACCATCGACCGGAATTTGAGATGCAGAATCGTCACGGGACGCGATCTGCGCCCAGATAAATGACGTAATCATTGGAGATACTCCGACAACATATGCATGCAACCGCAGACGTAATACGTCCGTGAAGAGGGCTGCATTAAGAAAATACGAGCTAGAAAGTGTTGGAAATCCGCCTTCTAGGCGGGAACGGCGTAACCTGCGTTTTTGGCGGGATGCATAGCGCATGCGCCAGTCGCTGGGAGAACATTTACGTTCACGAGCACAAATTCAGTAATCATGTATGTCTCCCTAGTTCCAACGTTAAAAAATAGCTGATCGGGCGATCAGCAACTCGGAGAGTCTCGTCAAGTAAGATGAGGGCTCTCGGCCGGTGCGAGATGCTTATACTCATAAAGGCGGAGACATGCCTAGCCCCAAAAAATACGGAAAACCACTTTAGGATGTGGTGTATCTTTTTCGCAACATATATCACGAATTCAGATAGAACCTCTTGATTTCCATTAGGTTTCACCCACCGGAACGCCCCACCTATCAACAAACTCTATGATTTTTCTGGAGATTTTCCCCGGGTTCCTCTAGATGCCCAAGAGATGCTTCCATAAGCCAATCTTTCAGGAAACAACGCGAGCACCCGACAACATGCCAGATATTGCCCTTTACCAGCCAGACATTCCGCAGAACACCGGAACCCTATTACGGCTGGCCGCTTGCATGGATGTGACGGTACACCTGATCGAACCGGCAGGCTTCCCCCTGTCTGATCATGCACTTAAACGGGCTGGCATGGATTACATCGAACGCGCCAAACTCCAACGCCATATGGATTGGGAGAGTTTTCGTGAATGGCAGTTAGCCGAAAAACGCCGACTTATCCTCATGACCACCAAAGGATCACGCCCTTATACGCAGTTCGCTTTCAAGAAAGAAGACCTGATCCTGATGGGTCGCGAAAGTTCTGGCGTGCCGGAAGATATCCATCAAGTTGCTGATGCAAGGCTGCTGATTCCAATGAAGAACGGCATGCGCTCTCTCAACATGGCCGTTTCCACTGGCATGGTCCTGGGTGAAGCTCTTCGTCAAACAGATTGTTTTTGAATAAAACACAACCTAAACTAGTTGCGTTATTGAATGCGTTGCTTTGCGCGATTTAGGTTTTTATTGCGATGTTTGAGAGTCTTTCGAGAAAATTCGCTCATCTGTTTTGCTTTGCACTTTTGCTGTCAGTTCCACAGTCCACATTCGCAGGTGCACCGGTCGAACCCGTCCTCCATGCCAACCTGCATGACGAAGCCGTCCTGAATCGATATCTCCACCTGCTGGACGAGATATACCCCTGTGATTGGCATGATGCACACACACGAAGCGGGTATAACCTCTACGACTTCGGCAACGGCATCGAAGTGCTCGAGTTCTCCTGCACCGTTGGCATGAGCAATCTGGCGAATCTCTATATCCGTCGCACCAAAAACTCAAACCAGCCTGCAAAACTCGTCTCCCTCGATCGTCCTAAGGACCAGCCAGTCACCAGCCGGTACATTCTGTTCAACAGCTTTTGGGATCACAATCGCGGCGCTCTCACCAGCTTCACAGTGGATCGCGGCCTCTCTGACTGTGGCTCTTTTGAAATCCACCGCTTCACACCCAAAGGGTATCTGGAACTCGTGGAGTATCGCGCCAAGCGGCAGTGTGACGGCAAATTCCGTGAGCCAACGAATTACCCGTTGATCTACCCGCCAAGTTAAAAACGACCAGCCAGTCCATTAAAGCCCGAAGCTTCTTGGTAAGCACGATGAAACCAAGAGTTTTAGCGCAAGAGTAAGGCTGGCAAGGCATCTTCAGGGACACAGCAGAAAGACTACAGCGTATCTCCGAAAAGTGGAAATCGGTTTTCGGATAAAGATACGCAAAAACAAAGACTAAAGCAGTTCATATGTTTCAACTTAAATGCGAACTGCTTTGGGGTTGTCCAAAGAGGAAGATCACCGTGTTCCAAACCTTGCCCCGAACATTCACAGCCTGTTTTGCAGCAACCGTTCTCTTCGAAACTCTACTGGCAATCTCGTTACACGCCGAACCTGTCAAACCCGTCACACAGCACGATCCAACAGTCCTGAACCGCTACATAAACATGCTGGATGCAGCCTATCCCTGTGATTGGAAAGACGCCTACGACCTGTCCGGCAACAATACACTGCAGTTCAGCAAGGACGTGAAGGTGCTGGAGTTCATGTGCGCCAACAACCTTTACAACATGGCCCACCTCTACATCCGTATAGATTCCCGACAGCCCAACAACGCCAAGCTGCTGACCTTTGAACGCCCAAAACACGAAGGCAACGACAACCCCGACGTGGTCTTCAACGGTGTCTGGGACATCAAGACCGGAGATCTGACCAGCTTCACGGAAGGCCGCGGGCTTGGAGACTGTGGCACCTACGAGGTTCACAAGTTCACATCCGATGGCTACCCCCAACTGATGGAGTTCCGTGCCAAGCCCGAATGTGACGGCAACTATGTCCAGCCGGAAAAGTATCCGGTCATCCTCGACAGATCCAAATAGCTCCGTGCACCGTTCCGCCTCACCTGTACTTCTCAGTTGCGCTCCCTTACATAGAACAGCAAAGAACGCTTTGCGCTCAAGGAGGGACTATGAGCGAGACACAAAACACGCTTCCAGCAGATCTGGAAGACAAAAAACAAGAGGCATCCGCGTGGTTCAGCCAGCTGCGTGACAACATTTGCAATGCCTTTGAGCAGCTGGAAGTAGAAGTCGGGGAACTGGACGGCCCCCTCTCTGACCAGCCAGCGGGACGTTTCGAGCGGACCCCATGGGAACGTACAGATCACAGCGGCGGCCACGGCGGCGGCGGTGTCATGTCCCTGATGCATGGACGTGTATTTGAAAAAGTCGGCGTACACGTCTCCAGCGTACACGGCGAGTTCTCACCTGAGTTCCGCGACCAGATCCCTGGTGCCAGCGAAGACCCGCGTTTCTGGGCTTCCGGCATCTCTCTGATCGCCCATATGCACAATCCAAATGTACCAGCAGTGCATATGAACACCCGTATGGTCGTCACCACCAAGCAGTGGTTTGGTGGCGGAGCAGACCTGACACCTGTGCTCAGCGCACGTCGCACGCAGGAAGATCCGGACACTGTCGAATTTCATGAGGCTATGAAAGCAGCCTGCGCAGACCATCCGGGGGCTGATTACGAGCACTTCAAGAAGTGGTGCGACGAGTACTTCTATCTGCCTCACCGCAACGAAGCACGCGGCATTGGCGGCATTTTCTACGACCGCCACAACACCGGCGACTGGAATGCAGACCTTGCCCTCACCAAATCCGTCGGCAACGCCTTCCTCGACATCTATCCAAAGCTGATCCGCAAAAACTTCCTGACCCCATGGACGCTCGAACAACGCGAAGAACAGTTGGTCCGTCGTGGCCGTTACGTGGAGTTCAACCTCCTTTACGACCGCGGCACAATCTTCGGCCTCAAGACAGGCGGAAACGTCTCCTCCATCCTGTCCTCCATGCCACCCGTGGTAAAGTGGCCATAAGCCACAACAGAATAAAAAAACTCCCCGGCCCACGGGTCGGGGAGTTTCCTGTCTCTTTGGAAGTGAAAAACAGCTTAAGCGCTCGGCCTGACAATGAACGACATGGCAGAACTGCCAGTCTCACGTTCCAAACCTCTCCCCTTCAAACGCTTGATCAGATCACGCGCTTCCAGCGGTGGTTGCTGCTCCTGCCGTCTGTAATCAGAACAATCCCGATTACGATGTAACAGCCCGAGACTAAACAGCTCACGCCTTAACAAAGCAGGGTCGGCAAAACAGTGCCCTTCCTTGAGCAGCATGTTGATCTCTTTCTCCCGAAGCGATGCACCAGCCGGAATAAGGGACCACAGCTGCCAAAGACAAAGCACCTGAACCTGCCGCCGTGACGGCCAGCTCACCAATCGCCCCAAATCATCAAACTGATTGAGGGCACGCTCAACAAGCCGATGGTCTACCGTCTCGACAACCGGCTCGGTATCGAGGCGACGACCTGCAGAATGCGAAGCTTTTAGATGCTGGAAGTTCTGGAAACCCGCCGCTTTGGCGAGCATGTTCATCAACTCCACATGCGAGGGAGCATCACCGCGAGATTTCATCTGGCGGGCAACACTACGCGCAAACGTGGAGATATCAGGCGAACGAAGAGGGA
>NZ_LMCJ01000005.1:156190-160895 GCF_001623085.1 Pseudovibrio sp. W74 | reverse complement strand
CTCTCGACATTGAAAAATCCTCTCGAGCCGCATTACATTTTCGTGGTCGCTGGCTTGCGAAGCGGCATCGGACAAGAATGTCGATTGCTGTCGAAGTGAATGGCAGGTTTAGCTCCCCTTTCGGGGCAGCGACGCCTTGGGAACTGCCGACCGGTGATGACAATAAAAGCGCCAACCGCGAAATGTCAACACGCAGCAGTATTGGGCGTCACCCATTTCAACCACTCAGGCTACAGAACTCCGCAATGCATTTGCACGCCCGGCCTTCCGCAATCCCATCGCCACACAGCCGGCTATAATCGCGAAGGAAATCCACTGCGGCATATCCATCAGGTTACCCAACTGGGTGAGGCCGTAGTAGATGAACAGGAGCGTGAACCCGCCATATTGCCCAATCACCACCCAGGCAACACCAGCGGCCAGTTCCTCTCTAAAGGCAGCTGCCAGCAACAACACACCGTTGACCAGCATCACCACCGTAATCCCGTGCCAGACCACCGACAGCACCGCGATCACCACAGGATGAAGATCACTGCCCAGTACAGGATCGAGGATCTCTGGCCCGCCCAGAAACACATGCACCAGCACCAACAGCAACGACAAGATGCCAGAAGCGAACAGCCACTTATTCATTGGAATTCCCTCATCTTTGATTCCATACGGTAGCGTATGGTAACTTAATGCTGGACCCTGTCAATACGGCAGCGTATGGTGAATGAATGACAGAGAAAACCAAACTCACAGCATTGGACTGGATCAAAGGCGGCTTCCGCTCGCTAGCCGCGAATGGACCGCAGAGCCTGAAGGCCGAAGCGCTTGCCAGAACACTGAAGGTAAGCAAGGGCTCGTTCTATTGGCATTTCAAGGATGTCGCTGCTTTGAAAAAAGCAATGCTGGACCATTGGGAGCAATTAGCCACACAACAAATCATCGCGCAGGTCGATGCAGGCAGCCCCGCCCCCAAACAGCGCCTCTATGATCTGATCGAGATTGCAGCAAGTGAGGTCTCATTAGAGTATGGCGCAACCGGCGTTTCCGCCGCGATCCGCAACTGGGCCCAGTTTGATGATCTCGCCGGCGCCTATATGAGCAAAATTGATCAGCGGCGTCTGGAGTACGTCGAGCAACTGTTTTCTCAAATCCCCCAAACCCAAAGGCATGCAAAGATCAACAGCCAGATCCTCTATTCAACGCTCATTGGGGCTCAGCAGTTAGAGGAGGCAGACCAAAAAGCCTGCCTGAAGCACACACTGGACATCATGATGAGTGGCAACCGCCCTACCCCGGCCTGACCATTTTTTCTGGCCGGACAACACGGTCAAACTCTTCCGCAGACACATAACCAAGACGAAGAGCTTCTTCCTTCAGTGTGGTCCCGTTCTTATGGGCAGACTTGGCAATCTCGGTTGCTTTGTCATAGCCAATGGTGGGCGCAAGTGCTGTCACCAGCATCAAGGACCGTTCCAGCAACTCTTCAATACGCTCAATGTTTGGCTCAATGCCAACAACACAGCGGTCCGCAAAGCTCACCATGCAATCGGCCAGAAGCTCAATGGATTGCAACAGGCTGTTGGCAATCACAGGTTTGAACACATTCAGCTCAAAGTGCCCTGTCGATCCGCCCACACTCACAGCTGTCTGATTGCCCATCACCTGAGCACAGACCATCGTCACCGCTTCACACTGGGTCGGGTTCACCTTACCCGGCATTATAGAAGAGCCCGGCTCGTTGGCTGGCAGACTGATCTCACCAAGACCAGAACGCGGACCAGAGGCAAGGAATCGAATGTCATTGGCAATCTTCATCAATGAACATGCCAATGTGTTCAGCGCACCATGTGCAAACACAGCCGCATCATGCGTGGCCAGTGCCTCAAATTTATTGACCGCTGTCACAAATGGCAGGCCTGTCACCTCACTCACGTGAGTAGCAAACGCACTGGCAAACTCTGGCGTTGAATTAAGTCCGGTTCCCACCGCTGTGCCACCCTGCGCCAGCCGATAAAGCCCCACAAGGCTCTGCTCAATACGCTCCTTGGAATACTCCAGCTGCGCCACATAGCCAGAAAATTCCTGCCCCAATGTCAAAGGCGTCGCATCCTGCGTGTGCGTCCGGCCAATTTTCACGATATCCGCAAAGGCCGCCACCTTAGCTTCCATCGTGTCGTGCAGATGCGTCAAAGCGGGCAGCAGCACCTTGTTGATCTCACAAGCTGCCGCGATGTGCATGGCCGTCGGGAAGGTGTCGTTGGAGGACTGCCCCATATTCACGTGATCGTTGGGGTGTACAGGAGACTTGGTGCCGATCTGTCCGCCAAGCAACTCAATGGCACGGTTGGCAATCACCTCGTTGGTGTTCATGTTGGACTGTGTGCCAGACCCCGTCTGCCAGATTACCAGCGGGAAATGCGCATCCAGCTTGCCGGAAATCACTTCGGTCGCTGCCTGACAGATGGCCTTGCCCAGATCTTCAGGCAAACGCCCCTCTTCCATGTTCACCCTGGCAGCAGCCAGCTTCACCGCGCCCAATGCATGGATCAGCGCAGGCGGCAGATGCTCCCGGCCAATGGGAAAGTTGATCAGAGACCGTGCGGTTTGCGCGCCCCAATATTTGCCAATGGGAACATCCAGCACACCAAAACTATCGGATTCCTGCCGCATACCATCAGAATTTTGATCAGACATTGACACTTTCCTCTCAAGCGCAGTCCCGAAAAAGGAACGATCCCCTTCAGGCGAGAACACACGACAACGAAACCATAAAACAGTTTAGACAACCCTGCCATGAAGCACAGGGCTTCATCAACCACAGGCGAACAAAACGTGAATTTCCGGTGCATGAACGCCGCGGTTCAATTTACATTCGTGAGCCAACCTGCTTATTCTCAACCATACCTACCGAAGATATATCAAAAAAGTTTCACCAGATGTCTATGCCCCCTCTCTCGGCGATCGGTATTGAGAATTACCGATCCGTACATAAGCTGTTCATGCGAGTTGGTGCCGTCAACGTGTTTGTCGGCAACAATGGCGTCGGTAAAACCAACCTCTACAAGTCGCTTGAACTTCTGCAGCAAGCCGCACTGGGCCGTATCACCCGCGCCGTTTCAGAGGAAGGCGGCGTAGACAGCGTCATGTGGGCAGGAGACCTGAAAACCCATGAGAAGAAGCGCATCATCCTGCGTGCCGATCTGGGGGATCTTTCTTACCGCATCCAGCTGGGCCTGCCCAACCCGATCTCTGATCCCGCCCTGCCCTATGAGACTATGGTGAGAGAAGAAGAGCTAAACCTCCTGACAGGCTCCAAGTCTGTCGTGCTGATGAACCGCAAAGGCCCAAGTGCCTTTCTGCGCGCCAGCAACGGCAGCAAAGTAACCTACGACAACGAACTTCTGCCTTCCGAGACGGCCCTCGCCAGCATTCGCGATGGCAGTCAGTTTCCGGAGTTAGATCTGGTCCGCCGCGCAATTGCAGACTGGCGTTTCTACCACACCTTCCGCAGTGATCGGGACAGCCTGTTACGTCGTCCAAGCCCCAATGTCACCACCCCAACGCTCTCATCAGATGGCAACGATCTTGCAGCAGTTTTCGCTACACTGAAGGAAATCCGCAAGGACACGTTTTACCTCCAGGAAGCGGTCGATGATGCCTTCCCCAACAGCAAGCTGATCATCGAAGCCAATGGGCAGGATTGCCGCTTCGCATTACAAACACCGGAAATCCGCCGCCCGTTCCCCTCTCAGGAACTGTCGGACGGCACATTGCAATATCTCGCCCTGCTTGGCGCTATGTTGTCCTACCGCCTGCCCTCCTTCATTGCCCTCAACGAACCCGAAGCCAGCCTGCACCCTGACTTGCTGGAACCACTCGCCAAAGTCATTGCCAAAGCCTCAGAGCGCAGCCAGATCTGGCTCGTCACACATTCTGAGCAACTTGCTGATCATATTGCCAATCATGCAGGGGCATACCCAAGGCGCATTTATAAAGAAAACGGCCAGACCGGAATTGATGGCCTGAAAATCACCGGCGAATTCGTCGGAGAGGAGTAGTAAGTTTGACCCCCAAGGGCTTGATTGTCTGCCTTGCCACCATGGTAAGCTGGGCGTTTCTGATTGTCATAAGCAAAGGCTTGCTACTTACTTACAATCTTGATCCATGGATCTTCACTATCATTCAGCTGATGTTTGGCGGCCTGTTCCTCATCGCCGTCAGCCGAAAGCTGGGCGCAACAATGGATGCGCTCAAGAGCCCTTACACCTGGGCCTACGGAGTTGCCCGTGTCCTCTCCGCAGCCTGTTTCACAGCCTCTCTGCTGTACATCAGTGCGGCAAACGCAGGCTTTTTTGGCCTTGTCTCCGTTCCGTTTTCTGCGCTCGCCTTTGCTCTCTTGTTTTTCCGGCTCCCCACCGCTCTGGAACTGCCCGGTCATCTGATCATTATTCTTGGCGTTGTTCTGTTGATCTCCTCACTGGAAGACACCTACTCCAACCCCGCCGTCTATCTGATGATCTTCTCAGAATTTGCAGTGGTTGCCTCCGTTATTATCGCTGAATTCCACCCGCAAAATCAGGGAGATGACCTGAAGGAACGTGCCTCGCTCAGCGGTGTCATGCTGGTGGCCAGCGCACTGATCATGCTCATCGCCCTCGCCGCCCTCTCTCTCATCACCGATGGCCCTGCAGCAACACAGCAAGCAACGGACTGG
>NZ_LMCJ01000005.1:7143-156128 GCF_001623085.1 Pseudovibrio sp. W74 | reverse complement strand
CCAGCAACCTGCCGCTCATCGACCTGACACAGGTCTGGAGCCCAACCATGTGGCTCGCGGCCATTTGTGTCGGCATAACCCTGCGTGGTGTGTCCATGTTCCTGTCCATGCAGGCGATTAATCTGGTTGGCAGTCAGAACTACGTTGCCACAATCGCCGCCCTGCCGTTCACCTCATTGCTGTTTGAGCTCATCGCTGACAAAGCTGGCTATCTGCCTCAGACCCTACTAGATCCAATCGCCATCCTGGCAGGCGTCATCATGACAGCGGGTTCACTGGGCATTCTCTGGGCACGCCAGCGCAAGTTCAAAACAGCCGCCGCATTCTCATAGCTTTAGAAAACCCGAGTATTTCTGAAAGCAATTGCTTACTCGCCTTCGCTAAGGTTTGGGCGAACAGCGAGTAAGCGAACATGACTGACAACAAGAGCGAACTGCCGGAAGTCACTGAACAACGCATTCTGGAAGCGTGGAGACTGTCAGGCTGGGCTGACCGCTTGCTGGAGGAAGCAGGCATCGGTGTCACCATCATCGATAAAGACGGCAAGCTGCTCTACTACAACAAATGGGCTTCAGAAAATCTGGATCGCCAGCCCCGCCACATCGGGCACAATGTAAAAGAAAACCACCGCCGCGCCATCACCAACCCGCGGTTTGATGCCATGCTGCAGCTGTTCAAAGATGGCCGCAAAGACCCGGTGCGTTATGTGGCCAATCCATACGGAACCACCACCATTCTCGTCACCGTCTCCCCAATCCACGTTGACGGAGAGCTCGTCGGCTTTTCTCAGTTTGTCTTGTTAAAGGAAGAAGTGCAGGACCTGTGCTGCCTGTATGATCAGCATGGCCGCGATCCCTTTGAAAAAGCGATGCTACCAGACAGCTGATCTTTAGCTGGAAACCTTCTCTTTGGCTTCCGTCAACATCTCCTGAATGTCATTAAGCTGCTCAACCAGTTGGCCAATGGTTTCTACCGGCACATCCAGATTGGAAAAAGCGCAGTGCTGTACGTCAATCACGCCATCACTCAAATCACGCCCTTCTTTCGTCAGGCTAACAATAACCTGCCGCTCATCTTCTTTGGAGCGCGCACGAGCAAGAAAGCCCAATTCTTCAAGGCGCTTAAGCAACGGTGTCAGAGTGTTCGACTCAAGGAACAGGCGCTCCCCCAACTCGGAGACGCGCTGATGGTCTTTTTCCAAAAGAGCAAGCAAAGTGATGTACTGCGGATACGTGACCCCAAGCTTCTTCATCACCGGTTTATAAAACCGATTGAAGGCGTGGTTGGCCTTATAGATGGCAAAGCACAAATGCTGATCTAAACCAAAGCCTTGAAATTCTTCAGATTTCTTCTCGGCCATCACCGTATTCCAGTCCTGAGTAACATCCTCTTTCCTCGTTCTACCCATCAATATAAAAGCCGTCAAACTAAATCGCACACGATTAATTCACGTTTTGATTGACAGCATCCCACATTTCTTCTTAACTACATCGCATAGGATTTAATCGTGCACGATACATAACAACAACGAGGAATACCAAATGCCAGTTAACGTTCTTTATGAAACAAGCGCAGTTGCTACCGGTGGCCGGGACGGCACTGCAAAAACAAAGGACGGTGCTCTGGAACTGACACTTGCAACCCCAAAAGAACTGGGTGGCGCAGGTGGTGAAGGCAACAATCCAGAGCAGCTCTTCGCTGCTGGATACGCCGCATGTTTCATCGGAGCTATGAAGTTTGTAGCGTCTCAGCAGTCTGACATCGCTCTGCCTGCAGACGTAAATGTAGAATCGACCGTTGGAATTGGCCCACGCTCCGAAGGTGGTTTCGGTCTGGAAATTGCTCTGGCTGTTACCGTACCGGGCATGGACAAAGCCAAGACAGAAGAACTCATCGCTGCAGCGCATGAGGTCTGCCCATATTCCAACGCAACCCGCAACAACATCGATGTAAAGCTTTCTGTCGCAACCTAAAGCGTATCTCCTAAAAGTGCCTATCGGTTTTCGGAGATAGATACGCAAAAAGCAAAAGCTAAAGCAGATCAAGCGTATCAGCTAAAACGCGAATTGCTTTAGCAGCACAAGACCCATCGAACCATTAAAGAGAAAGGGGCCCATGAGGCCCCTTTCCAATTTCTATTATCTGCTCTGATTAATCAGCTTGTTGAATAGCTGAGAGCTTCCAGCTCTCACCGGCATCACGAACAAACGACCAGATCTCTGTCCGCTCTTCCGGTACATCCGGATTGCCTTCAACCACTTTGTTGTTGGCCCGCTCACGCATCACATCAATGGCCTCATAGCGCATTGCGACAGACGCATAGTCCTTGTCGCCTTCACGCCAGGCTTCACTCAGATCACCCTGAAGCAGCTTGATGCCGCGCACTTCATTGATAAGACCGTTGGACGCAGCCTTGCCCAGTTCCTCAGCAAAGTAGCCCATGATTTCAGGCGTCGCGATTTCGCGGATCTTACCGTAATCTTCAGAGCCGTAAGCAGTCCAGACAGTTGTCAGCAGCGCTTCAAAGGCATCAAAATCATCCGCAGTCAGGCCGATTTCATCATCCGCTTCGGTAGAAAAGACAGGCTTTTCCTCAAACTGAGGCGCCTGACCACCACCAAAACCGGTGTTCGGAATGCCAGAAGACCCTGAACGACGCGGCGCATCCTGCGCACCCGCATCATTAAAGCTGAACGACTGGTTCTGCTGTGGCTCCTGCTGGTATCCATGCGCAGCACCAGCGGCCTGTGGCTGTTGGCGTCCCCGCAAGAAGCGCATCAACAACATAATACCACCGCCGATCAGCAACACCTGCATGATCAGGCCGAAGAACCCGGCCATACCGCCGAACCCGGAACCGAACAGCATGCCTAGCAATCCACCAAGTGCCAGACCACCGAGCATAGAACCGAGGAAACCACCACCAAACAAACCACGGCGCTGGCCTGCAGCTGCCTTGGAGGCTGCCGCGGCATTCTGCTGCTGCGCACCTGTGTTGGTGCCGTTGTTAGGTGTCATGGTCCGCTGAACCGGAGCCGTCTTTGGTGCGGTCTTGGTCGCTTTTGGAGCTGAGTAACTGCGTGAACCGCGGCTACCGAAACTGAACCCACGCTTTGCCTCCGCAAAGTCAGCTGTCACAAAGATCAGACCGATCGAAAACACCAAGAGTGTGAGAAACTTTGGAAACTTATTCAATGCAAGCATGTAACCCCTAAACCTGCCCTTAAACTCATGTTGCCCTCCATATGGGGGCATTCTGTTAAAATTTGAAGACCAAAGTGCATTCCCGAAAAGTGGAAGCTGGTTTTCGGACAAGAATACGCACCAATGAAAATTTCAGAAGCAGCTTAAGTCCCTCAAAATAAAGGCAAACGACTTCAGAGCTTCATTGGATTGCGAAGATGGACTTTTTCAAAGCCAGATGAAGAGATTTCATCACAAAACTGCACCCACTCGCAGTTTTGGCAGGCTGTCTTAAAAACACCCTCAGCATATGCCTTCCGCATTTTGGTGACCAAATGCGAACTCAGCGCAAGCTCATCGCCAACACGCAGCTCAGTCCCAAGCAGACGAGAGATCAACGTCACAGCCACTTTATCACGCTCCACCACACTGCAATTAAAGCAATGCGGCTGCTCTTCATCGTTGATCAGAACCGCACAAATCTCATCCGGCCCCTCAACCAGTAGGGCAGCCTCTCCTGCATTCAGGCGCTTCACCACAGCCTCATAGTTCTTGGAAAACGCAGGAGAATAGCCATGCCCAATAAATGTAAGCACGCATAGCAAGTGATGACCACGCAGCTTGACACTCATGATCACTTCACCTCATCAGCCAGCAGCACTTTCACCTGCTCCAGCAAACTCTCAGCAGATTGCTGATAATCCGCATCAGCCCAGATCTGCTGTGCCAGCCGCATCGCCTTACCCATATCAGGTCCGGCAGGAATACCGCCAGCAAGCATCATCTTACCAGTCAGCGGAAAATTCGGTATCACCCAGTTCTGCGCAAAGGCCAACAGCTCTTTCAGCTCCGCCTCACTTTGCACGATGTCGCTCATCCAGGCAGTCAAAACACCATCAACAATAGCATCTGTACCGTGAGCAACCAACAACGCTTTCAACTGCTGCTTGCTCTGCCCGTGTAAACGCAAAGCCTCAGCAATATCAGCAGCAACCTCAATCTGCTTCTTCTGTGCATTAGAAAGGCGCAGGCACTCAGCAACCTTCGGCCCCGCAACACCACCAAGTCGTAACACTGGCTGGAGAGCTGCCTCAGGCAAATCTTCAAGGTCCAAAAGGCGCGCCAAGCGAGAGCTCGCAGCCTCTCCACCCAAAATGAGCTGCAAGATTCCGCCCTGCTCCATCAGCAGCAAAGAATCGAGAGCACGCGGTGCAGACAGCGTTCTCAGCACTTCCTTGGTGATACGCTCCTTGGAAAGGTGAGAAAGGCCATCTTTCAGCTCAAGACAGGCAGCATACCCATCCGCATTGATCTCCCCTTGCCCGTAAGTCGCGAAGAACCGGAAGAACCGTAGGATGCGCAGATAATCTTCACGAATACGCGCACGCGCATCTCCAATGAACCGCAGATGCCGGTTGAGGCAGTCATCCAGACCGCCCAGCGGATCAAACAGTTCACCATGACGGTCCACATAGAGCGCATTCATTGTGAAATCGCGGCGCTGTGCGTCTTTCGTCCAGTCACGCCCAAACTTAACCGTCGCGTGGCGTCCGTGCGTTTCAATATCCTCACGCAGACAGGTCACTTCAATCGGTTGGCGATCAATAACCAGCGTCACCGTTCCATGGTCAACACCAGTTGGGATGGCTTTGACACCAGCAGCTTCCGCTCTGGCAAGCACCACATCCGGCAAGGCAGTGCAGGCAATATCAACATCATCCACCACTTCACCAAGTAGGGAATTGCGCACAGTTCCACCAACTGCACGCGCAACATCACCGTCTTGTTCCAGAACGTCAAAAGCCCGCTGAACAGCAGCACTGTCCAGCCAGCCGCTCTGTTGTAATCTGGTCATTTTTGAGGAGTCTCGTATCCACCTGGAACGAACTCACCATCCACCACTTGCGCTGGTCTGTATTGTGAGCCTAGAGGCGCGCGGCTTGTTTCTGCAAGCAGCATCAGGCTGGCGATGACAAGAGCTATTCCGCTGATGCTCAACCACAACATCGGGCCATCGCGAAATCGCTTGTCTTTCTTTGCCTTACGTACCACCATCACCCACACTGCGTAGGCGATAAAAGGAACAAAGAACAACAACCCATGTGTCAGGAGCATTCGTATCATCAGGCATAAACCCTATTGTAAAGCACGCGCAGGATGCCAGCGGTGACACCCCATATGTAACGCTGCTCAAACGGCATGGCATAATAGTAGCGCGTTTTGCCTCTGAATTCTCCGCTTTTTTTCTGGTGGTTCTCAGGGTTCATCAGAAAAGACAAAGGCACTTCAAATACTTCATCCACCTCTGCCGGATTGGGAGAGAGGATCAACGGAGGTTTGACCGTCGCAAGAACCGGCACGACCCGATACCCGGAGCCCGTGTAGTAATCGCCAAGATCACCTAAAATCTCTACTAAGTCAGAGTCCAGGCCAACTTCTTCATGCGCCTCTCGCAAGGCTGCACCCACAGGCCCGTCATCATCCTCATCAATTTTGCCACCAGGAAACGCAATCTGCCCTGCATGAGAACGCAGGTGCGCGGTACGCTGGGTTAAAAGAATGGACGCCTCTGTCCCCCGGTCAACAATACCGATCAGAACAGCAGCATCCCGTACCTGCTCCAGATCCTCACCATAATCAGGAATATCCGGATTGAGGATGTGATCTCCTGCAGGCTCATGGGCTTGACCGGCCAACCGGTCCATCACCCGAGATCTGAAATTCTCTGCTGTAAACTCAGACAAGATAATACGCCGTCCTAATGTCTCTTCCTAAAATCCAAGGTTCTGGACCGTATCCACCACAAAGAATGCGCCATGGCTTTCAATGCCAACAACCCGTCCACCCTCGCCTTCACGCTCTTGCAAATGCGGCGCGAGCTCATGAACCAGTGTCCGCGCAAACAATGCTTCCAACCGATCACGCACAAGGATGTAAGGCTTCAGCCCGCCATCTTCTTCCTGCTGTACAAAACGGATAGGATTGTCAGGCCCAGCTTCAACCACGTCACCGCAATTGGTCCGGATGGTGATCACCTGCTCTCCGTCCTGCTGGTGAATGTCCATCTCCACGGCCACAAACGGTGCATCTTCAACGCTCAGGCCAATCTTCTCAACAGGCGTGACAAGATAATACTTCCCGTCGTCTTCCTGTTTTAAAACAGTCGCGAACAGGTGCACCAGAGCCTCACGCTGAATAGGCGTGCCCATGTAATACCAGGATCCGTCCCGCTTGATCTGCATATCCAGATCACCGCAGAACTCCGGGTTCCAAAGATGGATGGGAGGCAGGCTTTTGGACTTTCCCGCACGCGAAATCAAAGCCTGAAGACCTTTCGGCATCTCCTTGATTTCCGGAATGCTCTTTTCTGTTAATTCGCTCACCACGGTCATTCTACCAATACATCGGAACACACCACTATTGGGGTAATATGGTGTCACGCAAGCTCTAACGCTACCCTCCCTCAAAGCCCGCGCCAAGTTATACCTTTGCGATAAGCATCGACGCAGCAAAATAGAGACGTCATTGGTGGTCTCTATTACGTGCGCAATGCTCTCAATTCTCAGGGGCAAACAGAATCTCAGTCCTCAGACTCACTATCTGTTCACAGAAATGCCGTTAGGGTAGAGCCAACCAAACTATAACCCAGGGATGCTCTGACCCCGATCATATCAAAACATTTTGAAACTGGCTTTCGCGCCTTGCATTGCACTTCTGCCTGCATAGTCAGCCTATTGCTGAAAAGTACAGGCCTATAAATTTGCTAGGGATCGCCTTTTTTAAAACCGAGTATGATGCAAAGGTGAGCTAGGCAGGGTTGCAACGCGCGACGAAAAGAGAGCAGCGATGAACACCAATATGACAGGCATGCCCCCCAAACCAGAGGATATAGTCGCACGCACAGAGGCGGCTTGTGAGAAAATCCGACAGGCAAAAGAGGAAATCGCCCGTTCCATATTTGGTCAGGAAAGCGTCGTTGAACGCACACTGGTGACAATTCTCTCCGGCGGCCACGGTCTGCTTGTTGGTGTTCCCGGTCTTGCAAAAACCAAACTGGTGGAAACTCTGGGCACAGTGCTCGGCCTCGATTCCAGCCGTATCCAGTTCACACCAGACCTGATGCCCTCGGACATTTTGGGTTCTGAAGTGATGGAGGAAGCCCCGGATGGCAAACGCTCCTTCCGCTTCATTCCCGGCCCGGTCTTCGCCCAGTTGTTGATGGCAGACGAGATCAACCGCGCCAGCCCGCGAACCCAGTCCGCTCTCCTGCAATCCATGCAGGAATACCACGTCACAATCGCAGGCCATCACCACGACCTGCCTGCCCCCTTCCACGTACTGGCCACTCAGAACCCGCTTGAACAGGAAGGCACTTACCCACTTCCGGAAGCACAGCTCGACCGCTTCCTCATGCAGATTGATGTCCATTATCCGGACATAGATGCAGAGCGCCGTATTCTGCTGGAAACCACAGGGGCGACAGAAGCCAAATCCAAACAGGTCCTGCAACTTGAAGAGCTGCGGGAGATGCAACAACTGGTACGCCACATTCCGGTGGGCGAAACCGTCATGGACGCAATCCTGAAACTGGTCAGAGCAGCCCGCCCCGGCGAAGCAGATGGCTTTGATGATCTCGCCCAATACATCGCCTGGGGCCCAGGACCGCGCGCCAGTCAGGCACTCATGTTGACCGTTCGTGCCCGTGCTTTGGCAGATGGACGCCTGTCCCCAAGCGTTGACGATGTCATGTCTCTGGCCGAACCTGTGCTGCAACACCGCATGGCTCTCACCTTTGCCGCCAGAGCCGACGGAAAAACCATTCCGCAACTGCTCAAAGACATAAAAGAACGCATCGCCTAACAACAAGCCGACAGGATCGCATATGTTATCTTCGAGGACCGCTCCTCAAGACAGACAGGAAAACATCTTCGGCTTAACGGGCGAAGCGCAATCCATTGCTGATACCTTGCCAGAGCTGCTGGTTGAGGCAAGACGCATTGCAGCCAATGTCACCTCTGGCTGGCATGGTCGCCGCCGAGCAGGTCCCGGCGAAACCTTCTGGCAGTTCCGCCCTTTCCTCTCTGGTGAGGCAGCCCAGCAAGTTGACTGGCGCCGCTCCGCTCGCGACGACAATCTGTATGTACGTGAGCGCGAGTGGGAAGCCGCCCAAACCATCTGGATTTGGGCAGACCTCTCCGCTTCCATGCGCTTCCAAAGCAGACAAGCCACCGCCTCCAAACGTGACCGCGCTTTGCTGCTCATGCTGGCTCTGACTTATGCCCTGAATGAAACTGGCGAACGTGTCGGTCTGACTGGCCTGACAAGACCACTGGCCAGTAGAAATTCAATGCAGACCATCGCAGAAACTCTGGTGCACGAGAACCCTGAGGCAACGCTACCCAACCCTGAAGGAATCCGCCGTTTTTCTGAGATTGTACTCTTCTCAGACCTGCTCGACCCACCGGAAAAGCTGGAAGCGTGGATGGCCAACATCGCTGGCACAGGCGCTAAAGGCCACCTCATCCAGCTTCTGGACCCGATTGAAGAGACGTTCCCCTTCACAGGCCCAACCCAGTTCGAAGATCCGGAAAACGGAGAGCAGCTCAAAGCAGGCCGCGCACAAACCTGGCAACAGGAGTACTTGCTTCGTCTGGCTGCGCATAAGGATCAGATCAACTCTCTCGCCCGCAAATTCGGCTGGAGCTATACCCTGCACCACACAGACCGCCCAGCGGTCGAACCCTTGATGCTGCTTCATTCCCGTCTGGCTGACGCCCCACAGCACAAAATGAGGGGAGACCTGCGATGATCGGTTCTCTTCTCCCAATTGGGTTTGCAGCACCGTGGGTACTCACCGCACTCGCAGCTCTTCCCGTTCTGTGGTGGCTGCTCCGCACCACACCACCTCAACCTGCCCACGTTAAGTTCCCGCCTCTGCGCCTCCTGCTGTCTCTTCGCAACAAAGAGGAAACCCCGCAGCACACCCCATGGTGGTTGATCCTGCTACGCCTTATGCTCGCTGCAGTTCTGATCATCGCAATGGCTGGCCCCGTCTGGAAACCTCTGGATATCGCAGAGCCCAAAACAGGCCCACTCTGGATCATCGTTGACAATGGCTGGGATGCCTCAGCAGATTGGGACCGCCAAATCCGTATGGCGGAACTCATGGTAGACGGCGCAGCGCAGAACAACAGAACCGTCATGCTGGTGACAACAGCAGATGGCCCTGCCCAGCCCTTGCGTTTGTCCAGTGCGCAGGAGGTTGCCGACCAGCTTCGCGCACTGACACCTCAAGGCTGGCAAGCTGCCCGGTCAGAGCTCATTCCAGCCCTGCAAAAGCAAGCAGAACAGAACGCTCCCGGTGCAATTTTGTGGTTCTCCTCTCCCTTAGAAGAACCATCCACCACAAGCTTTGCACGGGGATTGGCCAGCATTGCCAGAGCCTCAGACGTGCGCGAAAGCTCATTCCTCATTTATCGCTCCGACACTCCGGTCTACGCGCTCAAAAAGTTGCAAAACACCGCTGGCGCCATGACCACGACAGTCCTCCGGCATCCTGCGCCACTGGCCGAGACACTGACGGTCCGAGCCTTTGATCGCAAGCAACGGGCTATTGCAGAACAAACCATCGAGATGAAAGCTGGCCAAAGCACCGCCGAAATTTCATTGGAGCTGCCATCAGAACTGCGCAACGATATCACTAAGCTTTCCATTTTAGGCAAGGCCAGCGCTGGCAGCACTGTACTCGTAGATGAACAATGGCGGCGGCGTAAGGTTGGCCTTTTCGCTGGCGGTTTTGCCGACCGCTCCCAGCCTCTGCTCTCGCCACTTTATTATCTGGAACGCGCGCTGGCTCCTTTCGCAGACCTTCCACCAGCAAAAAGCACAGACATCACCACGGCCATTTCCGACTACTTTGACAAAGGCATCTCCGTTCTCGTCCTCGCGGAAGTCGGCACACTGCCCAAGACCACAGAGGCAGACATTGCCAGCTGGGTCTCCAAAGGTGGTACACTGATACGCTTCGCAGGCCCGGAACTCCCGGAAAAACAAGACTCACTCATCCCTGTTGCTCTCCGTCTGGGCGACCGTAAATTGGGCGGCTCTCTCTCCTGGAAGGAGCCACAGGCACTCAAGTCGTTTTCAGAGAATAGCCCGTTCCGTTCTATCGTTCTTCCTAAGGACGTCACCGTAAACCGTCAGGTGCTCGCAGAACCAACCGCAGACCTGCCTGATAGAACATGGGCCTCACTGGAAGACGGTACACCTCTCGTCACGGCCAAGAAACATGGCAACGGAACCATTGTCCTGTTCCATGTCACCCCTGATACTAAGTGGTCCAACCTGCCTCTTTCCGGTGGGTTTGTGGATATGCTGCGGGCCATCACAAGCATCTCCTCAACGGCAGTCTTCAATCCGGATGATGAAGCTGACGGCACAACATCAGCCTCCGCCCTGCCTCTGCTCAAAATGCTGGATGGCTATGGCAAACTCACGCCGCCTTCTGCCAGTCACAAACCTATTCTGGAGCGCGATTTTGCAACCACCCATCCAGGCCGAGATACCCCCCCAGGTCTGTACGGGACCGACGATGCAGCACGCGCACTCAACCTCATGGAAGATGAGGACAATCTGATCCCGTTAAACCTCAAACCGCTATCCATGGCAAAGATACTCGACTACCCCTCAGAAAAACCGCTGGACCTTCGAGGCTGGTTCTTCTCCATCGCAATCCTGCTGGCTTTGCTGGATACGCTCGCCCTGCTCTGGCTCTCTGGTAAACTACGCCGTAGCCAATTCACGCAGGCCGCTATTCTCTTGCTCATCGCCTCCAGCCTGAGCCTGACAGGTGCTGATAAAACGCAGGCACAAGACAATGCAGAACAGTTCGCCCTCGACGCTTCATTAGACACTCGCCTCGCCTATGTAATGACAGGCGTGCCAGAGGTGGACGAAATCAGCCGAGCCGGACTGTTCGGCCTCACCAGATTACTAACCGACAGAACAGCATTGGAGCCTGAAGCTCCGGTAGGTCTGGATCTGCAAAGCCATGAACTGGCGTTTTTCCCAATCATCTACTGGCCCATAGATGCAGGCATGCAGATGCCAACCCCTGAGGCCATGTCGCGGATCAGTGCCTACATGCGCAACGGCGGCACAATCCTGTTCGACACCCGAGATGCGTTTGGAACAGGCTCAAATTCTCCAAACAAACTGAAGCTTCAGCAACTCTTGCGCGGATTGGACATTCCTAGTCTGGAACCTGTTCCGCAAGACCACGTGCTGACCAAAACCTTCTACATTCTGGATAATTTCCCCGGCCGCTACAATCAAAGCCCCATGTGGGTACAAGCCAGCGCGACCACCTCAGATGGCAGCCGCCCAGTCCGCGCAGGGGATGGCGTGTCCCCCATCATGATCAGCGGCAACGATTTCGCTGCAGCATGGGCCATTGATACGCAAGGAAACTACCTTTACCCAACCATTCCTGCTGATGGCAACCAGCGCGAGATGGCGGCGCGGGTGGGCATCAACATCCTCATGTACACCATGACAGGCAACTACAAGGCAGATCAGGTTCACATCCCTGCGCTGCTGGAACGTATCGGCCAATAATAAGCCAGCAAACAAGACGCGGAGCACAGCTACACACATGACATGGTCTCTTTCCATCGACCCGCTTTTGCCCCTTCCGGCAATAATCGCGCTTGGAGTGATCATAGCTCTGGTCTGTGCCTACCTCCTCTTCGTCGGTATGCGCGGCGCCCTGATCCGTTCCGCCGCCTTGGCTCTGCTGGTTCTGGCCCTGCTCAATCCGGCGGTCTTACGAGAAGATCGGGAGTACCTCCCAAGTACCGTTGTTGTCGTCTCAGACAACAGCCAAAGCCAGCAACTGGAAAACCGTGCAGAGCTGACTGAGGCAGCGCGAGAGGGTATCGTCAATCAACTTAAAGCCCTTGACGGCATTGATCTGCGGCAGGTCTCTCTCAATGATACTTCCATGGAAAGCGGTGATGGCACCCGCGCCTTCACCGCAATCTCCAATGAACTGGCTGATGTCCCGCCAGAGAGAATAGCCGGAGCCATCGTGATCACCGATGGTCAGATACATGATGTACCAGCCACTGCAGAAAAGCTCGGCTTCTCAGCTCCGGTCCATGCGCTCATCACAGGCCGTGAAGGCGAATTTGATCGCCGTTTGAAAGTCGCCAAAGCCCCGCGCTTTGGTCTGGTTGGCTCAACACAGGTCGTCCAGCTGGAATTGATTGAGGAAGGCACTCCGCAGCCCTTCGGCAATCGCGCTGAAATCATAGTCCGCCGCAACGGCGATATCCTGTCCAAGCAGTTTATCTCTTCAGGCTATCCGGCAGAAATCGCAGTTGAGATCGAACATGGCGGCCAGAACATCTACGAGTTTGAGGTGGAGGCACTCAATGGCGAGCTGACACCACTGAACAACCGCGCCCTCGTCACCATTGATGGCGTTCGTGAAAATCTCCGCGTCCTGCTGGTGTCCGGCTCTCCTCATGCAGGTGAGCGCACATGGCGCAACCTGCTCAAATCAGATGCCTCAGTCGATCTCGTCCACTTCACCATTCTGAGGCCACCGGAAAAGCAGGACGGAACCCCAATCAACCAGCTGTCTCTGATAGCCTTCCCAACCCGTGAGCTGTTCTCCGTCAAGATCGACGAATTCGACCTCATCATCTTCGACCGCTACGAACGCCGCGGCGTCCTCCCCCTGCTCTACTTCGACAACATCGCCCGATACGTCAGTGACGGCGGCGCAGTCCTCATTGCAGGTGGTCCTGACTACGCAGAAGCCAACAGCATCTTCCGAACCCCGCTGGGCCGCGTGCTACCAGCCGCACCAACTGGTGAAGTCTTTGAAGAACCCTTCTTTGCCAACGTCTCAGAACTCGGCCTGCGCCATCCAGTAACTCGCGATCTGCCCGGTGCAGGTGAAAGTCCGCCCCAATGGAGCAAATGGTTCCGCCTCGTCGGTGCAAATGTGCAAGAAGGCCAACCCATCATGACTGCGCTGGGCGATAAGCCCCTACTGGTTCTTAGCCGCGTCGGCAAAGGCCGCGTTGCCGCCCTGCTGTCTGACCATGTCTGGCTCTGGGCAAGAGGCTATGAGGGTGGCGGCCCACACGTCCCGCTTCTGCGCAGGCTGGCCCATTGGCTCATGAAGGAACCTGATCTGGAAGAGGAAGCCCTGCGATTGTCTTTACGCGGTTCCAACCTGCTGACAGAGCGACAAACCCTCGCCAATCTGGTTGATCCGGTCACGCTTACAACGCCCTCTGGCAAAACAGAGCAGCTGGAGCTGATAAAAGACACATCAGGACATTGGACCGCTTCCGTCAAAGTGGAAGAACTCGGCCTTTATTCAGCAACCGATGGCGCACATACAGCACTGATCAACGTCGGCCCGCCAAACCCGAGAGAGTTTCTGGAAGTGGTTTCAACGGCAGACAAACTCTCTGGCATCACAGAACAGACAGGTGGGACAGCTTTGCGGATCGGCGACGACGACGGCGCACCCCTATCGCTACCCAATGTCATCGCACAGCGTTCATCCGCTCAATATCATGGAAACGGTTGGATCGGCATCAAACGAACAGACGCCAGCATCTTGAATGGCATAGACCGCTATCCGCTTCTCATTGGCTTCCTCGGCCTCGCCTTGCTGTTAGGACTGTTGTCCTTCACCTGGTACCGCGAAGGACGATAGAAAACATCTTAAATGGAAGAATGATCCGCAGGATGATTTAGTTCTCCTGCTCAGCCTTTCATCTCGCCATTGCCAGCGAGCCCTGCATCATGTCAACCAGCTGGCTCTCACTCTGCTTTGTGCCAACCAACGCAGGCTTCACATAGCCACCAACCACAGCACCAGTCGGCATTTGCCCGCCCTGCAGTTTCAAAACAAGCAACCGATCCAGATCAACAGGCCCCGGCAATGTGATCTGGCCATGAGGCACTTGCTCATAACCGTGCGGCCCATAGTAAGGATGATCCCCAATCAACAAAATGGACTGAACGCCCTGCGCTTTGGCCTCATTTGCAACAGTCGTCAGCAAAAGACGCCCCAACCCCTGCCCTTTATAGGCGGCCTTTACGGTCAATGGCCCCAGCAACATACTCTGGCTATTGCCAATCATGATGGGAGTGAGTTTCACAGACCCGGCAATCTCGCCGTTGAGTTCTCCAACAAAACATAACTGAGAAGCTTGTTGAACGCCTTCACGGATTTTGAACGCCGTCCGCTCAAAACGCGCAGGGCCAAACGCCTCTGCTTGCATCTGCTCAATCTCGGAGAAATCTGCTGGGGTTTCCTGCCGCACCAGCCATTTTGAAACTATCATGTCACATACCACAAATCGAAGGGGGAAGACCGTCGATCCGTGTGGCTCGGGCAGTTAGACCGATGTTGGGAGCACACTGAGAGAAGGACGGCACGATGCACCACGCGAGAGCAAGTCCCGCGCGTTCATTCGTCGTCGCTGTTCCCAGCAAATAGCCATAAGGCCTACACCCCAGTTTCTCGGTCTATCGCATGCCAGAGCACACGAAATATAATTTCTCCTGACTAACTAACACGCAAATTTTCTGTCGTAAAGCACAAAACTAAGTGCAGATGCGTATTCGTTAGTTGTAGGCCACCTGCACGTAGGTCCTTGAAAAACAACTACCAATAGGGATCAGGCTCAGCTTCGCCCGCAATTTCCTGCAGACGACGCAGCGTCGCCGGGCTCACATCATCAGGTAGGGCATCCAACGCAAACAGCTGTAAATCTGAGATTTCCAGAGCCGGTCTTTTCCAGTCCGGATCTTGCTCAGTCAAGCTCACCTTAAAGAGGCCGACATGGTCCCGGCCTGTTCCTCCGCGGTTAAGATGCATGGAAAGCAACGCCACATCCGGTCCGCATCCATATCCTGTCTCTTCCGCCAGCTCCCTGCGAGCAGCCTCCGCCATCGTCTCCCCGGAATCAACACCGCCACCAGGAAAGTACCAGCCCGGCAGATATTGATGACGTACGAGAAGGACTCGGTTTTCAGCATCAAATGCCGCAACGCGCGCGCCCATCGTCATTCCACGACTCAAAAGAGCCGCTGATTGCACCAGAATATTGATAATTCGCGTCTTAAAGCTTGCCACGTCTGGCCTCATATTTAATATAAAGCATTGATATAAAAGCACTATATTCTGAAATATCATTTATGCAAAAAGTGCATACCACCCTTGCAAAACTAACACTACACAACCCACAGGATAGGCGTAGAAAGAGATCAAAGAACAAGCATACGCCCAAAAATTAATCAGGGCGGCCCCATCACCTACTTATAATAGACACCCAATCCGCGTTTCCCAAATCGCAGGAGTAACACGTCATGCTTACTAAAGTTCTCGCTCGTTTCCGTCGCACAAAACGCTTCCATTGGGCACCAGCAGTTAATTCTGCAAACACCCACGACACTGCTGTTTTGCGTCCATCTTCTTGCCTTTAAGGCAAATTGGAAGTCAGCTTTGCCGATCTGTTAAAGGCGCTTGAGGGTAATTCCCAGAATTAAGGAAAACTCCTTGACCTCAGGCGCAATGCAGCGATGATGCGCAGGCTATGTTTAAGCTTGTACACATATCTGACCCACATCTGGGTCCATTGCCGGACGTTCAGCCAGTCCAGTTGGTCTCGAAGCGTATTCTTGGCTACATAAATTGGCGGCGCAACCGCGCCCATGCAATGACCAACTCTTATCTTGATGCGCTGATACGCGATATTCACGCGCAGCAGCCGGATCATATCGCGCTTTGCGGAGACCTGGTCAACATTGCACTGCCCAAAGAGGTTGCTGGAGCCAAAGACTGGCTCGCAACCGTGGGCTCTCCCGAGACTTTATCCCTGACACCAGGCAATCACGATGCCTATGTCCCAGGCGCTTTAAAGCAAGCCTACGGCGCTTGGCGTCCATACATGCAAAGCGATCCGGGCTTGGGGCTGACACCGCCTCTGGGAACTGATCCGCACTTCCCATTTGCCCGCAGGCGAGGCCACGTCACGATTGTTGGCCTCTCCACGGCCAAAGCAACGGGCCCTTTCATGGCCACAGGCCACATCAGCAGCAACCAGCTGCGCGAGCTGGCAGACCAGTTGCGACGCGCAAAAGAGCGCGGTGATTTCCGCGTTGTCATGCTGCATCACCCACCTGTGCGCAACGCCACAGCCTGGTACAAGCGCCTGGTAGGCTCCAGCCGCTTCCGCAACATCATTGCAGAACATGGCGCGGAGTTGGTTCTGCATGGCCACACCCATCGGGCGACCCGTATGGAAATCAACGGGCCGGAAGGTCCGGTGCCTGTGATTTGCGTTCCATCCGCATCAAATGGCCTGAGTGGCCATAAGCCACCTGCTCGCTACAATCTCTTCACCATTGAAAAAGATGGTAACGGCTGGTCATGCATTATGGAAGAACGCGGTTTCACAACGGCAGAAGAAGGCGTGCACCACATCGCACAGCATGATCTGTCCATACCCAGCTTAAGGCAAGCAGCGTAAAGCCTGTACCTAAGACGTGGGGCTAGTTTTCAGATTAAAAGACAGAGAGGCATACTGATGCCTCTCACAAAGACAGCGCTTACCCCGCAAAAGGGTTCGCATATAAAGCCAGCGCCACAAGACCCGCCGCCCCGATAACAGTTCCCAGCAAAAGCCCGCAGATCAGAATAAAGAAGTCGCGCGCCTTATTGCGCTTGGCTGCAACAGCTCTGCCTGCGTTTTCTTGTTTAAGCTGATCCAGCCTCTTGCCTGTTGGAACATCCTGCTGGCGAATGCGGTTGAGCATCCAGTCTGCTTCCAGCGCACGTTCCTTTTCAATAATCCGCTCGGCAATATATTCGGTAATGCAGTCCGCCATGTCGTCGATATCGGCAGTCTCAAGCAATACCATCCGCCCCAGACGTGTCTCCTTCACAAAGCGGTAAGAATGGCGATCACGACCCATCAACACATGGCTGGTCATGTCGATCCAAAGGCGAGGCTGGGTACCGGGAACGATCTGGAAGGCAAACTGGTCGTCGTCTTCAGGAACTTCCTTGAACACATCAATCAGCTCTTCGCTGAGCAATTCAAGGCGTGCTTTCTCGCTCTCCTGAAGGCTCACAACAACGTCTGTCCGTTCCATCTCCGCAACACGCACTTTGCGAATACTATCTCTCAGCGACCGCACCTTTTCATGAGGCACAACGTTGTCATGTAGCTCTGACATGGCAGCTCCCGAATATTCGGTTGAACACACCCCGTTTCAACCGCCCCCAACCTACGTACAACCAATCGATTTGCGTGCAGCCCTCACACATCTTCCACGATTAATCAAAGGTACATGGTAAAAGGAAACTAACACATCCTAGATAAAACTCTAATGAAACCTCATTAACTGTCCCGTTTTGGGGCACTTTTCCAACACCAACCCTGAGGGGTTTCTGCCGCACAACCCCAAGGTTAGGTGAGAAAACCAATGCAAGCATGTACGCGTCTACCAATCGAACCGAAAGGTCCAGCCCATCAACCTGCTCTGCCCTATGGCAAAAAAGGAATGTGAGGAGCGCAGGATCGATCAAGAATCTCATTCAGACGCGGATCATCAGCAACCTCAATGGACCGCTTAAAGGGCTTAAAGCCACTACGCAGATAAAATTGCAGTGCTTGTGGGCTATCCCCTGTGCATGTGTGTAACCAGAAGCGTTTCACTTCAGGACGCGAGAAGGCCTTGCTGGTCGCGTGGTTCATCAGCCAGCGGCCAGCACCACCGCCAACAGCTTCTGGCACAAGTCCGAAATAGCTCAGTGTGACTTCGTCTTCCTTGGCAACATCCAACTCAAGCATCCCCACAGGCTCACCGTTCTTCATAGCCCAGTAAAACTCATTGGTCGGCTTGCTCAGCGTCACTTCCAGTTCAGCGTCATTCATCACCAAACGACCAAACCAAAGCCACGGCTCACCCACACGTTTAAAGAGGGCTCTATACTCGGTGATGTCGATCTTGCCGGCTCGTTCCAGCGTGAGGTCAGGACGATCAATCGGTTTGAGAGCAGGCTTCTCCAACATCTCCAGATGCGTCACCACAGTCGCGACTTTGCCTTCTGGCAGGTCTGTGTATCCATCAAGATCCAGTTGAATATGCGCCATACCACTCTCTCAAATTAGGAAGAAACAATGCACTCTGGGTAGCGGGAAGAAGGAAAGGCTGCAAGTGTTCCAATCTCACGAAACACTTGAGATCCTATATGGTTGCCACTGTCTTCAGTCGCGCCCGCGGGTGAACTTCGTTTTGGCTCATAACAAACGTATGCGCTCTGAAACGCTCAACAATAGACCGCACGAATGGCCGCGATTGAGCTGAGCACAACAGCACAGGAACTTCACCCTGATTGGCCGCCGCATCATAAGCATCACGAACCAAACCAACGAACTCCTGCAGCTTGGAAGGTGCCATCGCTAGCTGGCGATCATCCCCATCCCCGATAATGCTTTCAAGGAATGCAGACTCCCATACAGGGCTCAGGCTGATCAAAGGCAGATACCCACCGGGCGCTTGATTGGCAGAGCAGATCTGGCGCGCCAGACGGGTACGCACATGCTCAGCAATGGCATTAGGGTTCCGCGTTGAACCAATCGCCTCCGCAATCCCTTCCAGAATTGTTCCCAAATCACGGATGGAAATGCGCTCTTCCAGCAGCGCCTGCAGCACACGCTGAATTCCAGATATGGAAATCTGAGTCGGAACAATATCTTCCACCAGCTTGGACTGCTCTTCATCCAGCTTCTTCAACAGAACCTGAACATCTGCGTAAGTGAGCAGCTCGGAGATATGAGACTTGATGGTCTCTGTCAGGTGCGTGGAAATAACCGTCGCCGGATCAACCACCGTATAGCCAAGCAGATTGGCTTCTTCGCGATACTGCGCTTCCACCCAGGTCGCAGGCAAACCAAAGGTTGGCTCTGTGGTATGCGTCCCCGGCAGGCGAACCTGCCCACCAGCAGGGTCCATCACCATAAACTGGTTCGGGAACAGGGAACCGCCGCCAGCATCCACTTCCTTCACCTTGATCATGTAATCATTCGCACCAAGCTGAATATTATCAAGGATGCGTACAGACGGCATGATCACGCCCATATCAGAGGCAATCTGACGGCGCAGCGCTTTGATCTGCTCTGTAACCTGATCTGTTTCCTGCTTATTACGCCCATTAATGATTGGTAGCAGCGCATAGCCAAGCTCAATCCGCAGCACATCCATTTTTAAGCTGTCGGAAATCGGTGCTTCCTGCGGCTCATCCGGCACTTCAGCTTCAACTTTTGCAGCCACTTCCACCGCTTTTTCGCGAGCATGCTTCTTACTTGCCTGCCGCGCCAGATAACCAGCAGCACCCGCCAATGCCAGGAACGGCAACATCGGCATGCCCGGCAGGAACGACAGCACGACCATCACAAACGCAGACATGCCAAGCGCTTTTGGGTAGCCGGTAAACTGCCGGACAAGAGCCTTATCGGCCGCACCCTCAACACCCGCTTTAGAAACAAGAATACCCGCAGCAGTGGAAACGATCAGCGCGGGGATCTGAGAGACCAGACCATCACCAATCGTCAGCAGCGTATAGTTTTCGGCAGCTTGAGCGAACGTCAGGTTCTGCTGCATCACACCGATAACGATACCACCAATCACGTTGATGAATGTGATCATCAGACCGGCAACGGCATCACCACGCACAAATTTGGAGGCACCATCCATGGAGCCGAAGAAGGTGGATTCAGATTCCAGCTCTTTACGACGGGTCCGCGCAGTCTCCTCATCAATCAGGCCAGCACCCAGATCCGCGTCAATCGCCATCTGCTTACCGGGCATTGCATCCAGCGTAAAGCGGGCAGAAACCTCAGCAATACGGCCAGACCCCTTTGTAATAACGATGAAGTTCACAATCACAAGGATTGCAAAGACGATAATCCCGATCACGAAATTACCGCCCATCACAAAGCTACCGAATGCCGCAATCACATTGCCGGCTGCGTCAGCTCCTTCATGCCCGTGCGCCAAAATCAGTCGCGTCGACGCCATATTCAACGACAGTCGCAACATGGTCGCAATCAACAACACAGTCGGAAATGCGGAAAATTCCAGCGGTTTTTGAATGAATAGCCCCACCATCAGGATCATCACGGAAAAGATGATCGAAATCGCGAGGAACATATCCAGAAGCATCGCAGGCATTGGAACAATGAGCATCACAAGGATGACCATCACACCTGCAGCAAGCCCAAGGTCGCCTTGCTTTATGGCGCCCCAAAGGTCTTGGAAAAAGGCTGAACCACCAGCTGCACCTAGTCCGGGCACGCGAGCAGCAGAAGGAGCGTTGTCGCTTCCTCCTTGAGCCGCTTTTGTATTTGTCTCTTCAGACATCGCCGCGCCCTATCCGTTCTTATGCGTCTGCAGAGCCAGCGCGTGCTTCGCCTGGCCCTGGAACCTCAACACCCTCTTTGGTGTAAAGGTTCAACTTGTTGCGAAGCGTGCGGATCGAAATGCCAAGGATCTTTGCAGCATGCGTACGGTTCCCCAGACAATGATCCAGCGTATCCAAAATGAGATCTCGCTCCACATCAGCAACTGTACGCCCGACCATATCGCGCGAGACGGCTTCAGCTGCATGGGCCGCGCGCGAAGCCGTTTGCTGTCCAGCCCCCATGGCAATTGGAGATCCATCCGGCATGCGAATAGCGTATGCATCAATCTCGCTACCAGAGGAAAGAAGAACAGCACGGTGCATGGTGTTTTCCAGCTCGCGTACATTTCCTTTCCATTGGTTGGCCAACAAAAGCTGACGGCCTTCCTGAGAAACCGGCAGTGCCTTGGTACCATTTGCCTTGGCATAAATTTCAATGAAGTGGCTTGCCAGCTCCAGAATATCAGCAGGACGTTCCCGAAGCGCTGGCAGCTTCAGGTTCACCACGTTCAGACGGTACAGCAAATCCTCGCGGAAGCCGCCATTGCGCACTTCCTCAGCCAAATCACGGTTGGATGTCGCAATGATGCGAATATCAACGGGAACCGGACGACTACCGCCAACACGGTCAATCACCCGCTCTTGGATAGCGCGCAACAACTTGGCTTGCAGACGAACATCCATCTCGGAAATCTCGTCAAGCATCAAGGTGCCGCCATTGGCTTCTTCAAACTTACCAACACGGCGCGCAACAGCTCCGGTAAAAGCACCCTTCTCGTGGCCGAAAAGTTCAGATTCAAGAAGATGCTCAGGAATTGCAGCGCAGTTGATGGAGATAAACGCCTTATCAGCACGACTGGACTTGCTGTGCAGGAAGCGGGAAATCACTTCCTTACCAGACCCGGACTCACCCGTGATCAGCACCGATGCATCAGATGGAGCCACCTGCTCTGCCAGCTTGATCACGCTTGCCATTGCCGCGTCGCGATAGATCAGATCTTCGCGCTCTTCCGTAACAGCCGCCAGCACAGCAGCAATCAGCTCCGGATCAGGAGGCAGCGGAATGTATTCCTTTGCTCCAGCCCGAATGGCAGACACAGCCGCGCGCGCATCCGTTCCCAACCCGCACGCAACGAGTGGCACATGGATACGCTCGCGTTCTGTCAGTTCCACCAGCTGACCAATATCTTCATTGACATCAACCATCAGAAGATCCGCACCCTGACCAGAACGCAAGACTTTCATGGCCTCAGGAACGCCAGGCGCATGGGTAACAGATGCCCCCCGCTCCATCGCGATCTTGGTTGCGGTCGTCAGCTGACCGCCAAGGGTCCCAACGATCAAGAGCCGCATGTCAGTTCCTTTCCAGTACGCCTCATGACAATCACTTATCCGCCTTGATGATTTCAGTCATGGTGACACCAAGCTTATCTTCCACGAGCACAACTTCTCCGCGCGCGATCAGCCTGTTATTTACGTAAACGTCGATGGCCTCGCCCACCTTCCGGTCGAGTTCCATAACGATCCCGGTATCCAAATGCAAAAGGTCGGAAACCTTCATCTTTGTATGCCCAAGCACAGCAGCCAGTTGGACAGGAACATCAAAAACAGCTTCCAAATCCTCAGCTGCCTTAATGCCGCCTGCACCTTCTTCATCCAGGCCACCAGCGCGCTGGGTACTCTGGTGTTGGTCCAGCACCATTCCCTGTTCATCACTGCTCATAATCAACCTTTCTGATCCCGCACCGGCCATAGCCAGCACGGTCATAGGCAAAAACTAAAATCACGCTGCTCGACTGGCTCGCTCACGGGCGTCGAAATGAGATTTTATGACTTGTTCAATATGCTCAACCGTCTTGCGACGATCACGAATAATTCCACCATCCGGCCATTCAATCCGGCAATCACCGCGCGACATGCTCTCTGACTTCACAACATGCACTTTGCCCTCAAAGCTGCTGTTCAAAACCAGACCGTCAACCATGTCTTCCAGCGCATGCGTATCTTCTGTCGGCACCTCAATCAAAATCTGAGGGATCTTGCGCAAAGGAGCCAGACATTCAGCAAGCAACGCCACAACTTCAGCAAGCGGCTCACGCGCAATAAGGTGGCTGCAAAGACGGCGCGCAATCAGAAAACACATAGAGACCAGGTTCTGCTCTTGAGCACGGATCTGGCTTTCAAGATCACCCAGAGCAACTTCAAGTCGCTCCCGCAACACCACCAGTTCTTCCTGTGCACTCAGCTTCTGCTGCTCGGCAATGGCCTGGCGGGCCTGCATCTCACCACGAACAAACGCGGCCTCTTCAGCAGCTTTTAAAAGCTGCTTGTGCTCAGCAACTGTAATAGTAGGCTCCAGCGGAGGGACGTCTTCGACTATTGCTGCGGCCTCAGCCTCATCGATCGATTTAGTATCAAACAAAAAGCGTCGCCGCACAGCACCTTGAGGCATCACAGTAACCATCAGCGAGCCTCCAGTGATCGCGAAGAAAAGGAACGATTAGTAGACAAACTCTTCCTCTCCTTTCTTCTTGTTAATGCTGATTTCACCAGTGGCTGCCAAATCTTTCGCCTTCAGTACAAGTGAGCTTTGCGCCTCATCTACATCGTGCAATCGAACTGGTCCCATACCTTCCATGTCTTCCTGAAGCATCTTTGCTGCACGCGATGACATGTTGGCGGTAAAGAACACAACAGCAGTTTCAGAAGCTCCTTTGAGAGCCATGGCCAGCTGATCCTTCTCAACATTGCGAAGCAAGGTCTGACAGGCAGCAGAATCTAGTTTCAACAAGTCCTCGAAGGTGAACATCAAATTGCGGATACGCTCTGCAGACTCGCGGCTATCTTCTTCCAATGCTGCCAAAAAGCGGCCTTCGGTCTGCCTGTCGAAATTATTGAAGATGTCGGCCATCATCTCGTGGCTATCACGACGGCTGGTCTGAGACAGGTTCGACATGAACTCGACCCGCAATGTTTGCTCAACCTTCTCCAGAATATCCTTCTGGATAGACTCCATGCGCAACATGCGGTTCACCACATCCAGCGCCAGCTCTTCATTCAGCAGCGCAAGAACGCGAGCCGCATGGTCACTCTGAATTTTGGAAAGAACCACTGCAATGGTCTGCGGATACTCATTCTTCAGATAGTTTGCCAGAACGTTTTCAGGAACGTTGGAAAGCTTCTCCCACATGTTCCGACCTGCAGGACCTCGAATTTCCTCCATAATGATCGCAACCCGATCAGTTGGCAGGAAAGAGTTCAGTAGGCGCTCTGTAACATCCACGTTGCCGTTCAACGCACCACGAGTGGAAAGTCGCTTCAGGAAGTCAACAAACAGCTCTTCAAGCATGGTCGGTGTAACAGGACCCAGGCTCGCCATTGCGCTGGAAACCTGACGCACTTCAATTTCATCCAACCCAGCCCAAATGGCCTTCCCATACTCCTGCCCAAGCGCCAAGAGCAGAACGGCTGCGCGCTCTGCTCCTCCAAGCTCTCGTTCAGCTATTCCAGATGAGACTGATAAGGCTTGCGCTGTCGATTCCTGCGGCTGTATCTCCTCACTCATCCTACGCTGCCTCGTTCAACCAACCGCGAACGATATTGACCGCTTCGCTCGGGGAATCTTCAATCAACTCACTTATTTGCTGAATTGAGCTTTGATGGAGAGCTGCCTGCATTTTGGCATCTTCAATCCATTCTGCTGTTGGCATTTCAGAAGGAACCTCCTCCATTTCACCAACAACACCACCAATTTGCGCAGGACCTTCAGCGACCAATGTGCCATCTGGCAACATCTGAACACCACCTTCTGCCGCCGCCGCTCTCTCTTCTTCTTTAGCAAGAATACGCTTCATCAGCGGAGAGACTGCGAAGATCAACAGCAAGATGGTGATCACAAACAGAACACCCAGCTCAGCAAATTTCATGATGTCAGCACGTGTAAAGTCGAACAGCCCACCTTCGCTATCACCAAAGTCCTGAAGAGGAGCTTCGACAAAGCGCATGTTGACCACTTCAACATTGTCACCGCGATGTTTGTTAAAACCAACAGCAGTTCGAACCAGAGTAGCAATTTGCTCCAGCTCATCTTTACTGCGCGGTTGATAGGTCTGCGTGCCATCCTCACTGGTTGTGTAGGTACCATCAACCAGAACCGCTACAGACAGCCGTTCCAGACCACCTGCTTCATAGATCTCCGTCACTGTACTCTTGGAAATCTCGTAATTCAGGATTTCCTCGGAAACATTCGAGGCATCCTTGGACCCGGTTGCACTGCCAGCTGTGTCTGCGTTCGGCAACTGATTGCCGACAGAAACCGTCTCCTCACCATTGGTGGAAGATGCATTCTCTTCTTTACTCTGAGAAGAACGCAACACCTGCCCATCAGGATCATACAGCTCCTGTGTCTCGGTTTTGCGGTTATAGTTGATTTCTGCAGCAACTCGGACACGAGCGCGACCGGTTCCAACGACGTTATTGAGGATCTCTTCAACCTGTTGCCGCAGGCGAGCCTCCATTGTCGAACGTCGTTCATCCAGCGAAGAGCCACCAGCAAGCCCTTCTTTATCGCCGGTTCCGCTGGCAAGCAAAGTGCCGCGCTCATCAACGATAGAGACGTAGGAAGGTTCCAGTCCTTCAACTGCCGTCGCAACAAGATGCTGAATGGCACGGATCTGCCCACCGGACAAAGAACCCTGCACCTTAATTGCAATCGAAGCTGTTGGCGGTTCCCGATCACGCTGGAACAACTGCTTTTCAGGGATCACCAGATGAACACGCGCAGAAGAAATCCGGCCAATGCTGCGAATGGTTCTAGAAAGTTCCCCTTCAAGAGCTCTGAGGCGGTTCAGGTTCTGCACAAAACTGGTTGCACCGAGCGTATCTGTCTTGTCGAAGATTTCATAACCAACACCACCGCCGGATGGCAGGCCAGCTTCCGCCATTGTCATACGCAGACGATGAACGTTCTCCTGAGGGACAAGAACACTACGTCCGTTGACACCCAACTCATAAGAAACACCTTGAGATTCAACCTGACTAACAATCGCTGCAGCATCTTCAAGAGTAAGGTCCGTGAAGAGTGGCACCATCTGCGGTGCTGTCGCGCGAACAATGATGAAACCGAACAGACCGATCAACGTAACAGCCATCGCCCCCATCGCTGCCAGTCGCGCGGGCCCAAGTCCTTTCAAGAAGTCAAGGATTCCACTCACAGTTGCCGCCCCGTACGTTCAAATCGCTCATTCAAAATGTACCAGCAATACTCTCAACACCTTGGAAATCGGTGTGAATTGCCCCTGATTTGCTGGTAGGTAAAAATTGCCCGCCTTAGAGTTAACAAAAGGTTAATAAAACCCTAATAATCGGTAAACGGGAAATCTACCCACAAAGAAGCACTGTGGAATATCGCAGGAAAGGCCTTTGACTAGGCTTTTGAAGAGTCGAATGAATCTTGTGCGGCCTGTTCGGCAAGTTTTGCCGAAGCAGTTAAGACATCATGGTTAATCTGTAAAATTGTACAAAATGTGGCTTCCACATACAAAAAGGCCGGCTGAGACAGCCGGCCTTTTCAGAACCTCAAACCTGTTTGGGTATTACACCCTTTTTGCCTGAAGCTTACTAGTTGCTGCGATAGTCCTGAACGCGTGTAGCGCGCAAGCCGGCTAAACCGTGTCGGTCTATCGAGTTCTGCCAAGACAGAAACTCTTCAACCGTCAAAGTATACCGGTTACATGCTTCATCCAGAGACAACAAGCCTCCACGCACAGCCGCAACCACTTCAGCTTTTCTCCTGATAACCCACCGCTTAGTAGAGGTAGGAGGAAGATCCGCTATCGTCAGAGGGCTCCCATCGGGGCCGATGACGTATTTTACTCGTGAACGTATATGTTCGGTCATTCTACTCTCACACAAACCATGACCAAGCTGAGGATGAGAATAGAACAAGGCGCTTAAAATTTGGCTAAGCCCCCATCAATGTTTTGGTAAGATTCATAACCGGGGATCTTAGTGGATATTAACTACTACAGAATTCCATTGACTCCAGTGACCTCACCCACGGGAATTTTAAGATCCCCCATGTGCAGAATAATATCGCCAGTGCTGAAGTCCACGGCGTCCACTTTCCCTTTCACTTCGGTCTGAACAGCGAAAGGCTCGCCATTGGCATCCTGAGTAATAATATCAATGGAATAGGCGCCATCACCAGCTTTTGTGCCGTTTGTCGCCACACCATCCCATTCAAAAGTGTTGTCACCTATTTTCAGATCAATCTCTTCCTGATAGACCTCAGCACCCTCACTATTTTTAACAGTGATGGTCGCCTTGCCTGCAGAAACGGCATCAAGATTCCAAGAAGCTTTGTCATCCTTGAGCTGCGCAGTCGCGCTCTGAGCAGTCACTTCCTTACCGATATAGTTTACAAACTGACTCGCACTTTGCGTTTTGAGCTGAGTCAGCTGCTCCTCTAATTTCTCAGTAGTTGCAACCTGTTGCTCAACCATCGTGTATTGAACCAGCTGATTCGTATATTCAGCCGAATCGAGAGGCTCCAACGGATCCTGGTTTTGCACCTGCGTGGTCAGCAATGAAATAAACAGATCAAAGTTTGCATTGATGCTGTTCTGGGTGCTTGCGCCAGAGGAGTTTGCATTCGGTGTCAGTGCATTAATTGTAGTCATTGTCTATTTCCTCATGCGCGGCATCAAACCGAGATATCCAGTCCACCAGCGCGGGCAGCACTATTTAAATTATTGTGTGCGAGATAATTTTCTTCTGGCAACTCAGCACCTTCTGACGCTCGATCCAGCTGTCCGACATTTGCCTGTCGGTTCTCTTGCTGATCTGAAGTCTGCGAGCCACGCCCTCCAAGTGAGAACTGAAGAGAGCTCTTATCGCTTTCGATTCCAGCTTCCTGAAGAGCCTTCTCCAACCCGCGTTGATCTCGCTGCAGAAGTTCAAGAGTTTCAGGCCTCTCAACGATCAGATGCGCGCGTACGCGGCCATCCTTGCTAAATTCCAGAGAAACATCGACCCCACCCAACTCTTTTGGGTCAAGCCGGATTTCAAAACGATCAACGCCGCCACTTGCCTGTCGGGCAATCTCAGGCCACACAGCATTCGCAACATTCCTCAGCGTAGAGGTTGGCAGAGAGCCCATTGAACGGAATGCAGTGTCAGAACGTGCAGCAGTACTGGAGATTGCTTCAGAACTTTCCCAATCAAGCTCAGCTTCAGATCCATCCAACGGACCAGCTGCAAGCCCCCAACCGATTGCCGTTGTTGAAGCAACCTGCTCATTTGCCTGTGGCACCTTCACCTGAATGCTGACAGAGGGCGTAGTACTTTTCTTGTCAGCGGATACTGCCTGCTCTGTAGGCTTGTTCAGTGCATTGGTAAGCTCATCGGCCTCTGGAGCATCATTAACCTCCGTGACGGATTCAGTGCTCGCTGTCGCTTGCACAGCTCCGCCAGCAGTTTTGTCTTTCCCAACCAACGGGGTCGCAGCAGTCGTCACAGCACCAGTCCGGCTCACCTGTTCCGCAGAACGGACACCCGCTTCATTCTCTTGAACAGAAGATACATCAACAACCTTTTGTACCTGCGAAGCTTGTCCAATCTTTTCTGAAGGCACATCAGGCTTGGAAGTCACATTCGGGAAAATGATATCACCATCACCTTCAACAGATGCGGTCTGCACCGCACGCTGTTGATTGCCGACAAAGCTTGAACCAGCACGATCAGTCTGCCGGACAAGCACAGGCTTTTCTAAGGAAGCGTCTGCATCACCTTCAATGGCATCAACAAGAACATCCCCGCGAGAAGACTGAACAGCTCCCTTAACCTCTACAGATTGCGGCTGAACAGGTTCGGATTGAACTTTGACGCTCTTCACGTCTTGCGCTGTTGCTAGCTCACTGACCTGACGACCAACAACAGGTTGCGATGACCGAACATCCGCTTCACCCGCGGCACGATCCGGTACAGCGGTCTTTTCGGCAGGAGCGCTGACTGAATTAGCGACAGTGTCGTCGCTACCGCTCTCTGAAGCCGTGATAACACGATTACCAACTGCATTGGCGACTTGCTCTACCTTAGCCCCATTGCTCGCTGGCTGAACTTGCGGTGAAGCAGCAGAACTCTGGGACTTCTCAGATACGCCTGAAGAACGTGCAATCAGCTCAGGAGAAACCTTAGCCACTTGACCTGAATTCGGGAGTTCCAGTGCATTTAACTGAGGCTCAGTTGAACCACCTTGCTTAACAACAGCACCCTGCTGATCGGACGTCACACGCTGCTGCGTATCTGAAGCATTGCGAGCGTTTCCTTTAGATTCCTGCACAGTTCCAGCGACGTCAGTCTCTTGAGCAACAGCTCCAACCTGAGCCGTTACCTGTCCATCATCCGCCTGCGGCAAGATCTGCCCACCACGCTCGGCCTGCTGTAAAGCACCAAGATTTACAACAGCACTCTCTACTGTCTTGGAAGAGATGGCCTCGCCCTCACCCACAATAGGAGAAGCGTTTTGAACATTAGCGACCGGCTGAGTAACTTTCGCTTCGCCTGCTTTCTCCGCTAAGGCTGGCTGACTGCCTGCCTCCTGGACATTTTGTGGCAAGGCAACAAAAGGCGCTTTCGCTTTCCCTTCGCCGCCATTGAGAAGAAGCGCTTCATCATTAGTTGTCGCAACTGCCCCCAATCCCGGAACCACACCAGGCACTGGCAACTGAGAAACAGTGGAAAGCGGCAGTTCACCAGCCAAACCAACAACCGCACTCTCCCCATTTTCATCCTTGATGAGATTTGGGCTCAAAACCGAGAGATCACCGCCAGTCGTTAAAGCTCCAGAAAAGAGATCCACCGCAGTTGCCGCTGCACCATCTCCCTCAGAAGCTTTGGCGAGAAGACCGGAGAAAGTATCGGCATTTTGGCCGAGCACACTCTCACCAAGCAGCGCATTACCACCTTGCCCCACAACGGGGCCTAAAGGCGTTTGTGGCTGAACAGGACCGGCTAAACTCAGCAAAGCAGATTGCGACATATATTCCTCAAACTACGCAGCACACGCCATCAGCAACGATGGTCAAGACATCTTGCGCGCAGATATGCAATTAGCGGGCCAGCCACAAAATCAAAAATATATAAGCATTTTCAAATAGATAAACTCAACTCAACATTTCAAAGAACAGGCCACAAGATCACTTATTGCCCCCGCCTCGGCAACAAATGCCCAGCAAGTAAAAACATCAATCAAAAAGATTGGCCTTCCGTCGAGTTTTAGGTATATTCCCGCCAACTAGCACGCTCGAAGCGTACGCATGCGAAGCGTTTAAAAAGAGAGCCCGCGTTTAGCCATCGCCAGAGCGCAGCAAGCACTAAGCAAGCAAAAGAAACTAATCTGCGCTTCAGACTTCAATGTCTCCCAGGATTGAAATCTGCTCGTGATGTTATAGATACGGCTCTCACTTAAACGCGCCTACAGGATGAGGTAATTGGAATGCTAAACAGTCTTGGCCTGCCCGGCCGCCCAGAAGACACACGGGTGGTTGTTGCCATGTCAGGCGGCGTTGATTCATCGGTTGTTGCCGGAATGATGAAACGCGAAGGCTATGATGTGGTCGGCGTCACTCTACAGCTCTACGATCATGGCGAAGCAATCCAACGCAAGGGCGCTTGCTGTGCCGGGCAAGACATCCACGATGCCCGCCGTGTCGCAGAAAAACTCGACATTCCGCATTACGTGCTGGATTATGAATCCCGCTTTAAAGAGCAGGTCATCGAACGCTTCGCGGACAGCTATATCAATGGCGAAACACCGATTCCATGCGTAACATGTAACCAGACCGTCAAGTTCAAAGACCTACTGGAAACGGCAAAGGATTTGGGCGCTGATGTTCTGGTCACAGGTCACTATGTCCGTACAGGCGTGGAAGGCAATCAGCTTGCCATGTTCCGTCCTGTCGATCTGGACCGTGACCAAAGCTACTTCCTGTTCGCAACAACCCAGGAACAGCTCGATTTTCTGCGCTTCCCACTAGGTGGCATGACCAAACCAGAAGTCCGCGAACTTGCACATGAGTTTGGATTGGCAATTGCTGACAAGCATGACAGTCAGGACATCTGCTTTGTGCCAGAAGGCCGCTACACAGACGTTATTGCCAAGCTTCGCCCACACGCGGCAGAACCAGGTGAAATCGTGCATGTAGATGGCCGCGTTCTTGGCCGGCACAACGGCATCATCCATTACACCATCGGTCAGCGCCGCGGTATTGGTGTTGCAACAGGCGACCCTCTCTATGTTGTGCATCTGGATGCAGATGGACGACGCGTGATTGTCGGTCCGCAAGAAGCATTAGCAACCCACAACCTGCTGCTGCGTGAAGTGAACTGGATTGGCCCAGGTACGCTGGACGATCTGCCGGAAGACGGCATCACAGTTTATGCAAAGGTGCGTTCTACCCGCCCACCGACAGAAGCAATTTTGCGCAAGAGTGGCGAAAATGTTTTTGTCGAGCTGGTAGCAGGCGAATTCGGCGTAGCCCCAGGACAGGCTTGCGTCTTCTTCGACAAAGACGGCCAGGAAGCGCGTGTTCTCGGCGGCGGTTGGATTCAGCGTGCTGAAAAGCAGGAAGGCGCAGAAGCAGCCCTCAAAGCACTACTCGGAAAAGGCTGGGAAGCAGCAGGCTTTCCTGCAGGCTAACGCATTGCCAAACTGACCGAATTATTCAAAACGCCCCGCCTGACCTGATCGTCACCGGGGCGTTTTTTTTGATCTCTCAAGCCTGTACCTTGCACAGCTTCAATACAACACCGCTCCACAAATCCCAGAAAAGCCACTCCGACATTTCCAACTTGGTAAAAAATGAGATTTTCTTGTTCCTGACAACTGCAACTGGCAGTTATTGCTCTATGAAATTGGCATTAACCCTAGGTTTTCATGGAGTTTTTCACAAGAGATCATATTTCCACAAAACTTACCCAAGAACGCTTGACGCCACCCCTCTGGGGCCTTATACACCCCTTCACAGCGCGGCGGTCAACACCGCAACATAGCGCACCGGATGGCGGGGTAGCTCAGTTGGTTAGAGCAGCGGAATCATAATCCGCGTGTCGGGGGTTCAAGTCCCTCCCTCGCTACCATCTCTCTTCAAACGAAGATCAAGACGACAAGGCACCGCAAGGTGTCTTTTTTGTTTTCGACGAGACGACTTTCAAGCTGGATACGATTGCTTTTAGTTGCAACGGCTCTTTAAGGAGTTTCTTAAAAGCAAGATTAACATCTCTAATCCCCATACACGGGGGTATTCAAATCTCACCAAACAAAAAAGGTGCGCCAAACACGCACCCTCAGAGATTTAGCAATAGAACTAGAGTTTCTCCAGTTCCCGGAACCTGTTCCATTTAATCTGATTTTGGTTTGCTTTACACCAGTAGCTGTTAGGTTGATAGAACGTGATAAAACCACTCCTAATCACAACCCGCACATACTGACGCCCACTATAACCACCAACAGAATTCTTCGCGTTCAGCCGACCACAATACCCGCTATGCCCATTCGGAAAATTCATATGGTTAGAGAGCTCTGCATCTCTGATACTGTAAGGGTCGTAGAAATTCTCTTTTACTGCTTCAACAAGAAGCTTTTTATGCGCAACAGTTGGCTTTTTACTTGATTGGACTTGCTGAACCGTCACTGTTTGGCAACCAGCAGCAAGCAGGGCCAAACTTAAAACAAACAAACGTGTATACTTCATTCCATAACCAAAATTAGAACCGACAAAACAACACCATCTAGAGTTGCATAAATAGAACATGTCAATTCAAATTGTAGCAGTTCTGTAATTGCAGCCTTTTTTCCAGTTAACTTACACTGCTGATAACTTGTCCTGTTAACAGCTGGTTGCTTCTCGTTTACAGCCAGTTCATCAAACCTAAAGGTAGCCCTGAAAGCTATCTCTTTGGAATATGCTTCTTACCCATTTTTTTCAGCAGCTCAGCATACTTCTCGCAAGGATCGATCGTCTCTACCCTACCGGTAAACCAGGCATAATCGAACCGGTTTACGTCAGCGAGGCTGTAATCGCTCAGTTGATCTTTGCCAGCGCCCACCTCCACAGCCGCAAGATTCAGTGTGCTATCTTTGCTATCAAGCCACCATGGAACACCGCGGTCCTTACGGGTATGGCCATTCCCTGCAATCAGAATGGAACCACGCTCAGAGTTCTTTGCTGTCCGCATGAACGATGCCATTGAGGCATCTTTGATGCGTTGCATCCCCACCATTGGTCCTAGGTTCTCGCGAGGAACAACGCCGCAATGCGAGCGCTCAAGCTCATCCAGCAGACTGTTGTCTTGCTCTTCACTATATTGCAGGTTCCATCTGAGGCTCTTGGCGTTCTCTTCAGAAAGTTGCTTCCCTTGGCCAACCTTACGAAGCAGCTCCCGTTCAGGTGCCCCCGGCACAACACGCATGCCAAACTCTGCCGCTTCATTGAAGATCGGCTCATACATATGCCATGCTGGCCAACCGCGCTGTTCCCATTCCAACTTTTCGGCTAATCCTGCAACATCTTCAGGCTTAAGCTCTTTCAACCACTTAAGATACTTTGGCTCAATCATCTCCATAACAATAAATGGGTTACGGCCAGCAGCACCCATTTGCTTGACAGCTTCAGCTTGAATTTCATGATGCCGCGGATTGTCGTGTTTTTCTCCAACCAACACATGGTCTTTGCCGACGGCACGCTTCCATAGTTCAGCTTGAGAGATTTGCTTCCCTGTTTTCAAATCCCAGACCGTATCCACGAGCGGATGATCTGCCATCAGAAGCTCAACCGAAGCTTTATCAGCCGGCGTACTCTCATTGTTTTCATGTGTCTTGGAAGCAGCTTCACTCGCAAGGGTTAGTGCGCCATAGATAATCGCTGAAGCGAACGCATTCATTGCTTTTTTCAGCATATTCTTTTCCTTAGAAAGGAGAAATGCAGCAACTTCTGCACTCGCTAAAACTTAAGAGATCACTTTCAACCCAAGCCATACACTTAGCCCTTCCTGACAAGTTTTACAGACGAACAAGTCAAATATCCATCTCATCTAGTGGCACACATGCTAATGTGATTATCATGTTCAAGTTTAATCTCACAAATATGCACTTCAGAAATGCCATGTACGTTGAAAATTTCCGTACCAAAGCTACAGAGAAGGGGCGCTCTGACTTTCAATCGTATTGTCACTTCTAGCCGTCGCCTAACTTAGTCATACCGGCCCAACCAGCGCATCCACCACCATTGCAGCCTCACCCTAGCAGCGCCCCCTGCATAAGACCTTTATTCTTTTGTGTTTTCCTGCAGGACAAGTGTCTCCTGCACTCACACGCAGACAGAAATACAAAATGCAGGCAAACAACTTTTACCGTTTGCCTGCACCAAATCTTCTAACCTAGATCAGACTCAAGCTTCACGATAATCACTCACCTCCAACAGCAACTTTAGGCCTATTCGGTTTTGGTGCAACCAGCCCCATCATAGCCTCTTTCAGTCTCCCGACATCTGCCAGGATCATCATGAACGTTGGGATCAGGAACAAGGTGATCAAGGTTGCAAATAGAATTCCAAAGCCCAAGGACACCGCTGCAGGAATGAGGAATTGGGCCTGTTCAGCGGTTTCAAAGATCATTGGTGCCAGCCCGGCAAATGTGGTTGTCGAGGTCAGGATTACAGCACGCATACGCTGAGTGCCAGCTGCGACAAGCGCCTGACGCATTGGCATACCGACAGCCCTGTTGTCATTAAAGGCAGAAACCAAAAGCAGACTGTCGTTCACCACAATACCACTGAGAGCAAGTATCCCGTTGATACTGAGGATGGAAACAGGGATACCGACAATCCAGTGCCCAATAATCGCACCCGTAATACCAAACGGAATAGCGATCATGACCACAATCGGCTGCGTATAAGACTTGAGCGGCACCGCAAGCAGAACATAGATCGCGATGATCGTAATTCCAAAGGCAGTCATCAAACCACCAATTGCTTCCCGCTGCTGTTCAACTTCTCCCCCAAAATCAACAGCAACACCAGGATACATTGCCTGTAGTTCTGGCAAGACTTCCTGATTGAAATAACTGACCAGCGCATCAGCTGCTATCTCGTCTTTATTGATCTGCGCATCCAGTGTTGCAACCCGTTTGCGTGAACTGCGATAGATCTCATCTACAGTCAGATCAGAATGCAAGTTTGCGACGGAGGACAGCAAGATAGGATCACCAGCCGGAGTACGAACATAAAGCGTTTGCAAGGCAGCAGCAGAGCTCCGCTGTGCCTCCGGGTAACGCACCCTAACCTTCACCTCTTGTTGGTTCCGTTGGAACTCCTGTATCTCCGCGCCGCCGATTGCCTGATACACCTGCTCAGAAATAGCAGAGGTCGTCAGACCAACGGACCGTCCGTAATCGGTGAGTTCAATGATCAATCGCCCACGTACAGCCCTGAAATCATTGGTGACTGACAGAACGCCTGTCTGGGTTGAGAGCCTATCCTCGACATATTGGCTAGCCGCAATCAGCTGATCAACATCATCAAGAAGCAGTTCAACTCGGAAATCAGCAAAATCAAAGTCGTCAGCTGCAAACTTGATCGTTTGCGCCCCTTCCACAGGTCCAACCAGCTTCCGCCACCGCTCCGCAATCTCATTTGAAGTGATGTCACGCTCACGTGGCGGCGTGGCAATCGCCAGCACAGTCACATTGCCATCATCACTGGCCTGCATTTCGATGCCTGTAATTGGAGATACACCAGACGCTGCTTCAGCATCCAGCTGTGCTTTCAATTTATGAGCTGCCGCTTCAATCCGGTTCGCCTCTGCAAACAACCGCCCATAACCAAGATCTGGCTCGCCCGTATAGGTCGCAGTCACAATTTGACGTGGGATCTCTGGGAAAAACACAATACGTACAATCCCGGACGGCACCATATAAACCACCGCAGCAAAGAGGACCACGAAGCACAAGGCAGACAGATAACGCATTCTGAGGCTAAGCTTCACCAATGGACGATAGACACTTTGCTTAAATCGCTCCAGGGCACCACTTACACCATTCTGAATGACCTTCCAGCCACGAGAAAGCAGATTAGCAGGCTTTGCATTATGCTTTAGATGAGCCAGATGTGCAGGCAGAATGAACTTGGATTCAATGATCGAAAACACAAGGCAGAATACCACCACCCAGGCAAATACCGAGAAGATTTCCGCCAGACGCCCAGTCACCAGCGTGATGGGATAAAAAGCAGCAATTGTTGTCAGCACGCCAAAGATCGCAGGTGTCGCAACCAGTTTGACACCCTTGATGACATTATCAACGCCATCGCCTTCTTTCTCAGTCACACTATGCGCACTCTCAGCAACCACAATCGCATCATCAACCACGATACCAAGCGCAATGATGAACCCAAACGTAGTCATCTCATTGAGCGTCATCCCCCAGAAGGAATCCCCCATCAAAGTGAGTGCGCCTGCAAAAGCGATTGGCAGCCCCATCGCAACCCAGAAAGCCGTACGTAAGTTGAGAAACAGCGCAAGAGTGACGAGTACAAGCCCCATCCCCATGAGACCGTTTTTCATCATCAGAGAAAGACGGTCTGAGATGTTCTCGCTCTCGTCCTCCCAAAAATCAAATTCGATGTTCGTGGGCAAGCTGTCTTCGGCTTCAACCTCATTAATGATTTCGCGGGCTCGCACTGCTGCAGGAATAAGATTGGCTTTCCCGATCAACTGCACGCTGAGCTTTCTGGCTGTCAGCCCTTGATAGCGATAGATCGAGCGATCATCCGTATAGGCATCCCTAATCTGGGCAACATCCTGCAACTGAACAACGGTACCATCAGAAAGTGTCACAACCGGAATGCTTTCAAAGTCTTGCAGAAAATAACCCTGCCTGTCTGCTTTAATCAGGATCCGCCCGTTTTCACTCTTCAAACTGCCTTGCTGAGAAGTAAGCGAGAAGTTGCCGACCTGTCGAACCAGTTCATCGAAGCTGAGCTTATATCGCTGCAATGCTTCTTCCTGCACTTCAATCGATATCTCCTGTATCCGCTCGCCACTGATGATGACAGAAGGGATCAGTGCATCTTCAAGTAAGCGATCTTTGATACGTCGTGCAACAGTATCCAGAACGTCTAGATCCGCATCACCATAGAGCTCAATTTGAATGGCGTCTTCAATCTCCTCCGCGCGCACCACAACTGGCTTTTCAGCAGTGGAAGGAAGAGAAACAGCATCCACCTTGGTTTTGATGTCCGAAAGAAGCTTATCCAGATCAGTGCCGGAAGACTTTTCAATTACAATCGAAGAGTTGCTCGCCGTGGAGGTACTGGTGACCTTTTTAATACCTTCGGTCCCCGTCAATGCACGCTCAATCTTCTCCGTCACACCACGTTCGGTTTCCTGCGCAGCACCTGACTTGTATTCAACGCTGATGGTGACTTGATTGGCTTCAAATCCCGGAAAACCCTCAGTGCGAATGTTCATTGCCGTGTAAACACCAGCAACAAAAATGCAGATCATAAGCAGGTTTGCCGCAACCGGGTTGTGCGCAAACCAGGCAATCCACCCTTTGTGGTTACTCTGTTGCATGGCTTACTCCGCAGCCTGAGTGGTTACAATCTGCTGTGGCAGATAACGACTGATCGGGTTCACCACAATCTCCCAGGGCCCTCGCGAAGGGAACGCGCTCACATCCAGAGCCACCTCGTCAACACGGGTAAACAAAGGCGTCACAAGATGCCGCTCCAGCTGGCTGTCATCAGAAACTGTCCAGACATATCCTTGAGAGGTTATGGCGGATGCTGGAACCATGACTATGCCTGGAATCTCTCGCCCTATGAGCATCACACGCACAAATGTACCCGGGCGCATGACAGTGCCGTGTGCATTGCGAGGTTCAATCTGCAATCGCAAGGATTGCTGACGTGTTTGAGCATTCGCAGTTGCCCCAATTGAAGTGATCTTGGCGGGCCATTCCACACCAGCCTCATTCAACACGCGTGCCGATATCTCATTGACACTGAGAGAATTACCCTTCTCGGTCAGCAGCAATTGCCATTGAACAGGCGTCAGGGCCACCTCAACATCCAACGTGTCGGTCGAATAAATCTCGGCAATTTGCGTACCTGCAGTAACGTAGCTGGAAGGCGCAATGCTCCGCGAGATCACGACAGCATCAAACGGAGCAACAATGCGGGTGTTTGCAAGGTTACGCTGTGCTTCTACCAGATTGGCAGCAGCAGCTTTGAGCTTCAATTGCTCCTGCTTCAAAAACGGTTTTCGCAAAACCAGCGGAGAAGCTTCTCTTCCTTTAATGTTCGCCCGTTCCCAATCCAGCTCCGCTTGCTTGCCGCGCTGCTCTTCCTGAAGCAAGGAGAGCTCTGAACTAGCAACATTTTCCTCAGCAGTCGCCAGTGCGGCCCGATAGCTGCTATCCTCAATCTCAGCCAGAACATCACCTTTTTTGAGCATCAAACCCGGTTCGAGTTGCGAGGATAGACCCACAACCCGGCCCGTCACCTCACTCGTCAATTGCTGCTGATAGTGCGCACTCACAGCACCAAAGACTGTAAACTCAACAGCCTCGGGGCTGGCCTCTCGCGTGACCACTGAAACCAAAGGCCGTGGCAACGTAGGTGTTGTGGCTTCCTGTGCCATAATAGGCTGTGAGGCTGCCAACCCAGCCAGAAGAGCCAGCATCGAAAGGCAAACAGCCTGAAGTGCTTTCGAAGGATATGCTCCGAAAGCCAAAAATGGTCGAAAGGTACTACGCATATTGGGAACTGCTTGTTAGTTTGAGAAGGAATAAAAGTGCCCGCCTAGAGGCCGATGCCAAAAGCAACAGCCAGATCAACACGATTCTGCATTCTGCTGCTGCGGATGTTGACCACCGCCTGTCGGGCAGCAAATGCATCACGCTCCGCCGACAGCAAGGTCACGATATCGGTCAGGCCATCACGATACCTTCGCTCGTATTGCTCATAGTTGCTTTGAGAATGTTTCAGCGCTCGGCCTAGAATCTGCTCGCGGCTACGTAATGTTTGTTCATTCTGAAGGCCATTTTCCACCTCCATAACAGCCGTTAATAACGTCTGACGGTAAGTCAGCCAAAGGCGGGCAGCATCCAGATCGGCTTGCTTTGCTGTGAGCCGGCGGTTGCCGCCATCAAGTATTGGTGCTGACAGAGAACCAAGGAGACGCCATGCCGGACCACCATTCAACAAATCTGCAAGACTTGCGGATTGATCGCTTGCAGTAAAGTTGACAGAAAAAGACGGAAGCAAGTCCTTATAAGCCGCCTTATGTTGCAGGTCCGCAGCTGCAGCCCGCTCATAAGCAGCTAAAAGATCTGGCCGCCGTCCAAGTGTGGTGGCTGGCATGGCGCCTTTAGGCAGCTTGACGTTGGGGAGCAAGCTACCAGTTCGAAAATGAGTGTTCGGCATCTGGCTGGCAGCAACCTGCATTTGCCGTTTGAGTTGATCAATCTGCAACTTACGATCAGCCAGGTCAGATTGCGCATTAGCAGTGGCAGAACGCGCCGCCTCTAAGTCACTCAACTCTCCGATGCCACGCGTAAACTGATCAGAGATAATCTGCTCAGTATTACCTAGGCTGGAAATGCGGGAACGATCCAGATCTACCAGTTTTTCCAGTGCAGTGAGCTCCACCCAGTTCCGCATTGCTTGCGCTGCAAGGGAAGCCCGCGCTGCCTGCAAATCATGCTCACTCGCGGTTTGGCTCCGGCCAGATGCATGCGCACGATCAGAAAGCTTGCCCCAAAGATCTGCTTCCCAATTGATGGTCAGGTCTCCGCCAACAGAGTTGGCATAAGATGTCCCTTGGGCAGATTTTGAGCGTTGTCGATCCGTGCTGCTGTTGAATGTTAGTGTTGGCCAGAGTGAACCAGATGTCTTGTCTCGCTCCAGCTCTGCATTTTGTAAATCAAGCACTGACTGACGAAGGGAGATGTTGTTTGCCAACACCGCATCCACGTGTGAGTTCAGCTTCTTATCACTACTCAACGCAAGCAGTGACGAAAGGTTTTGCGCTTGAGGCGACACACCTTGATTCCACTCAGCGGGTGTCTGTTTCACGGCCATTTCTTCCGTAAACGTTGTCCGCTGAGGGCTCAGCCCGGTTGTGCAACTTGCCAGCAAAATACCCGATGCTGCAAAAATGAGCATGTGCGATAAAGACCGCATGTCCTATCCCCTATAAATTCTTAGGGGAGAAATAACTCAATGAGGATTATCGCAGGGTAACGGCGTAACTTACTATGAAATAACAATAATTAAAAATATGCATATCGCAGATGCATTCACTAGAAAGTTAAACGAGTCGTAACGTGATCGCCAACTTGCTCTATCTGAAAAGTCCAGTTTAAACGGCGTGCAATCCGGCGAATGAGCGAAAGACCGACACCATAACTCTCCTCAAAGACAATCTTGCTCTCCTGTTCGGAAAGGTCCGCAGCCTGGTTGCAAATGACGATATCATTAGGGCTGATCGAAATATCAATTTGACCATGCTGCGTGTGCTGGAATGCATTTCGAATAATATTGGCTGCAATAATACTCAGCGGTACTCTGGGGGCATCAATTGTAAGAGCTGGAAGGTTCACGTTCAGCACAACGCCCTTTCCGCAAAGCAAATATTTATGGTCTTCAATCACTTCATCCAGAAGTGCCGATAGATCCACTTTCTCAAGGTCCGGGTTCGGTTCCTGTTCTCGCCCCAGCCATAACAATGTCGCTACAATGGTCTCCATCGAATGGCTGGCACGTTTAATCCGCGCCGTAACATTACGCTGTTTGTCATCTGTCGCAATCTTTTCCATGACACTGGTGCTGCCAGAAATGATCGTAATCGGGGTCCGCAACTCATGGCTGGCATGGCGCAAAAACGAGTGTTCTCGTTCAACAAAACGCCCCAGCCGCCGCGCAGCATTGCTCAGGTGATTGCCGATTTTATTAAGCTCGTCATAGTGAAAATCTGGCCGCCGCTCAACGGCACTCGTCTCATTCAACGTATCAGCCCATTCTTGCAATGCAGCAATACGGCGATTGATACGTCGGTTGAGGAATTGCGACAGCAAAAACACCAGTACAAGGATTGTCGCACCACCAACAAACATCACACGTTCAAGAAAATCAAAATCTAGAATTCCCCCAGTGTCCAGATCCTCATTGAACTTCAACATGCGAACGACATAGAGCGTACGACCATCACTAAGACGCTCAGCCAAGAAAAAGATGACAAATTCTGGAGCTCTCCCGCTTTCACCAACTGGTTCGATATCAGCATGGCCAAGCTCAATTTCATCTTTTGGAAATGCCTTCTTTACCATCTCTGGTAGATCTTCATATTTGAATGTCGAGAAGATCCTTGCATCTTCAGGAGGCAAATCTGCAGGCTGCTTCTCCAGCGCTTTTTCATAGGCAAGTATAAAGCTCTTTAGCTCAACCTTGTTTGATAACTTCAACCCAGCAACCAGGTAAGAAAACAGACCGATCGTATAGACGATTACAAGCAAGCCAACGAAAGCGAGTAACCAGTAGCGCAGCTCCCGCTTCAGTGTCTTTGTCTTCTTTCTTTTTCGCCTAAACAGAAACATCTGGTACTTCCCTCAGGGTCTCAATACAAAGCCAGAACCCGCAATTGTATGCAATAGCTGCGTCTCGAAAGGGCGCTGTACTTGACGGCGAAGTTTATAAAGGTGCACTTTGAGACTGTCGCTGGCGGGCACCTGATCTCCCCAAACAGCTCTCTCAAGCTCTTGTTTGCTCAAAACATTGGGGGTGCTGCGAACCAGTTGCTCAAGCAAGATCCATCCAGTTGGTGACAGTTTTAACTGACGCCCAGCTCGCACCGCCTGCCGGGCATTCAAATTGACTTCCAGATCCCCGATTGTAACTGCATTACAATGACCTTTACTCCTGCGATGCAAAGCACGAATACGCACCGCCAGCTCAGGAAAGGCAAAGGGCTTGATCAGGTAGTCATCCGCACCCGCTTCAAATCCGGCAACACGATCACTCACCGCATCACGCGCAGTCAGCATGAGGATCGGACAGGTGATGTTCTGTGCTCGCAACTGCTGACAAACCGATAGCCCATCAACCTTAGGCAGCGTGAGATCAAGCAAAATAAGATCGTATTGATTTTTCAGTGCACTATCGAGGCCTGCCTGACCATTAAAGGCAAAGTCACATTCGATATTTTCGAAAGACAAAAAATCACCAACAGTGGCCGCCAGATCCATGTCGTCTTCAATGAGAAGTACAAGCAGTGCATTCATTTCCATCGGCATCACTCAGCCTTGCCTGACCACTATTACGAGACCTGGGAGAGGTTCTGATCGTATCCGATCAAAATTAAGAGGCGGTTGAACCGTGAAAAAGGCTGAAACATTCGACTACACCTATGAAGGATACATCTCCGGAACATCTCACAGCAGATGTAACGACCCGGTTATCACGTAAGTAGCCGAAAAATATATAAATTCAATCAAACGAGGTAAAAGCGACGACCCAAAAAACCTTGGGTCGCCACTTAGAGTTCTAGGTGCAAGACTTGTTGCCGAAAGCAACCTCAGTTCCCCACCTTTGCAAGTACATCCGCCTTCAGGAAACGCTCAATAAACAGCATGAAGCCGACAGATGGCACCAGCAGGATCAGGGAGGAGATGGACGCGATTTGGTAGTTGCCTTCCATGCTGGAGGTAAACAGCAACATCGGCAGCGTCACGACATCTGGCGCACCAACAAAGTAGGTTCCGGTAAACTCGTCCATAGAGATGAGGAACACAAAGATCGCGCTCGCCATAACGCCCGGCAAAGCCAGAGGCAATGTCACATCAGTAAACGTGCGCCAACGCCCTGCCCCCATGTTACGCGCAGCAGCTTCCAGTTCCGCATCCACAGCAGCAAAAGCAGCAGTTGCAATCCATACGGCAAACACGAGCCCTTGACTGGCGTGAACCAGCACAACACCTGCAATGGAACCAGTCAGATCCAATCCATAGAAAATGCGAGCAACATTCATATGCACAGCAACCGCCGGAAAGGCCTGCGGCAGGAGAAACAGCAGCATGATGAGATAGCGGAACGGCATTTTCCCACGCGCCAGAGCATATCCAGCTGGAATGGCAATTGCCAGACTGACCACCACAGTCAGCAGCGCAATCCAGATGCTGGAGAACAGGGCCTCAGTGGCATTACCCTCAGGGCGGAAAACACGTTCCCAGAAGGAAAAGCCATACTCCAGAGGCAGCTTGTAAGGAAAGTACCAAACTTCCGCGACAGCCCACAAAAGCATGTTGGTGATTGGGCCAAAGATCGCAAAAGCCAGCAGGCTCATGGTGAGAACGCGGGTAACTGTACGCACCCAAGTGGAAGAAAGAGCAGCTTGCACCATCTTATGCTCCCTTATCTTTCAGGCTCTGACGCAGATAGAACCACGCAACCACCCCGGTAAACAGATAGGACATGATGCCCAGCGCATTAGCGACGCCATAGTCGCCGTAGGAGTTGATCCGCCACGCCATATCAACAGTCAGCATGGTCGGCGACTGCGCGTTGATCATAAGCGGTACAGAAAGAACAGAGAGCATCACCACATAAGACAGGATCAACCCAACCATCAGCGTTGTCGCAATCTGCGGCACCACAAGCTCAATCAGAATACGCAGGCGGGAAGCCCCAAAAATCCGGCCAGCGTCAATCGTGGTGCGGTCAATGGAAGCCATAGCGCCCGCAACAAGCAGAGCCACAAACGGCGTCTGCTTCCAAACAAAGGTGATCACAATCCCGCGCCAGTCCAGATAACTCTGCGCCGCCAGTGGCTCGATAATGCCAGAGCTGGTGAGGATGTTGTTCATCATCCCGTTCTTTGCCAAAAACGTCCGCATCAACTGCGCACTTACAATAAACGGAATGAACAACGGCCACCGATAAAGCCACTTGAGGACTGCGACAGCCGTCGGGTTTTCGCCAAGCGTCAGATAGCCCGCAATAGCAACAGCCAGCACGCCGATAACAACCGTAGACAAGCTGACAATCACAATCGTGAACAGAATATCTTTGGAATAGAACTCAATAGCCTTGGTAAAATTGGCGATATGCCAGCTGCCTTCGCCATTGTCTGTGAAGGCTGAAACCACAGAATAGCCAAAGGGATAAACAAACAAAAAGCCGATCATCAACAGTGCGGGTGCAACAAGCAATATTGCCCCCATCCGACCCGGCCCAACTGACATACTTTGTCCACTCATGGACACCACCTCTCACCAAAACCAAACTTGCCGGGAGAGACGCACGCCCCTCCCGGTTTCTTTCAGATATGCTTAGTTAGAAACCTGCCGCTCGTAGCCTTCTTTGATGTCGTCAAAGTAAGGACCAATCGGGAACGGTTTACCTTTCTGAGCAAGTTCAAGAGGTGTGACGTCAGTGAACAACTTGGACCAGACTTCCTCATCCAAAGCTGCTTTCACGTGGTCTGCATCGATGCCTGGATACCAGTTGAAGCGGTTCACAATGCCTTCTGCCTGAACAGCAGGGCTGGTTGCCAACTCGATGAACTTTTCAGCCAGATCTTTGTTCGCAGCCTTCGCAGGGGTTGCGTAGTAGTAAGGCTGACCAGGCATACCCGGCGCAATCAGTTTCAGCTTCAGGTTTGGTGGAATACGGCCATCGCCCTGCCAGGAGTAGAACATGTCGACCCAAACTGGACCCATCACGATCTCACCACGGTTCAACATGTCCAGAGTACCAGCATTACCCGGAGTGAAAGTCACGTTCTCGTTGAACGCTTTCAGATCAGCATAAGCCTGTGCCCAAGTGTCTTTCTTCGCCGGATCGTATGGTCCGCTCTGCAAGGTCTTAGTATCGCCAGCGTAGGTGTACATCCAGCCAGTCACAAACGCGACGCCGGACATACCGTTTTTGATGCCGTTATAGCCGAACTGTTTTGGGTACTTCTCTACCCATGCACGCAGCTCGTCATAAGACTCAGGTGGGTTTGGCACCAAAGCCGGGTTGTAAGCAATCGCCGTCTGGCTATGGAACATTGGCATCACATAGCCGCCAACATAAACGCCAAGCGCATTTTCAGCCGTCGCGCGCGTCACCATTTTGCCGGTTTCGATGTTGTCGCGGAAATCAGCCAAAAGGCCTTTTTCTTTCATCTCGCCGGTTTTCTTCTGCGCAGCAACAATAACGTCGATGTCCCACTGCTCTTTACCCGCAGCAGACTGTGCTTCCAGCTTTTCAAGAATTTTCTGAGAACCAGCATCTCCCGGGCCGGTCCCAGTGACGCGAACTTTCACGCCTGGGTATTTTTCTTCAAAAAGCGGGCCCAGATAATCGGTCACATATTCAACCATGTTCTGGGAGCCGCCGGTAATCACGTTCAGCTGGGTTTCAGCCGACGCAGGCAGAGCAACAGCAATCACAGCACCTGAGATTGCACCTGTAAGAACTGACTTAAGTGTCATCACTCAAAATTCCTGGGTTAAGATCGTTGAGAAAAAAGTTCTATTCACGTTTAAAAAGGTGTCAGGCCGCCTCGGAATAAAGGTGAAGCCCACCAGCTGGCACGCAGATCGTCACCACATCGCCAACTGCATATCGACAAGGATCGTCGATCATGTAGAGCTGCCCGGCGCTTTCTATTTCGTAGCGAAATACCCCCCCCGGATAGCTGAGTTGTGTCACCCTACCCGCCAGAGCCAAATGCCCCTCAGGTACGGCTTCATCGGCGCGCAAATGTGCTGCACTGGAGCGGAAACGCCCCCGAACAGATCCGGCAGCTGATGCCTGCCAGTTCACACCTCCATCACCAATCTCGTTTGAAACGCTTAAGCTGGCAGCCTTGACGGCCTCCTGCCTTGCAATGCTCAAAGTTCCATTTGCACGCTCAACATTGAGGGCAATTTCGTTCTCAGCGCCCATAAAGGTCGCAACAAAATTGGACTTTGGCTGCTCATAAACTTCCAGCGGTGTGCCCACCTGCGCAACGTGCCCTCCATTGAGAATAACAATGCGATCGGCCATCACCATCGCTTCTTCCCTGTCGTGGGTCACATGCACTGCCGTCAAACCCATACGCTGTTGCAAAGAACGGATCTCATGCCGCATGGACAAGCGAATGCGTGCATCAAGATTGGAAAGCGGCTCATCCAGCAACAGGATCGGGGAATCGACAGCCAGTGCCCGGCCAAGCGCCACACGTTGACGCTGACCACCAGAGAGGTTGGGCACCTTGCGGTCCCCAAAGTCAGCAAGTCCCAGCAGCGTCAACAGCTCATCAACCTTCCGGTTGATCTGCTCCTTGGACATCCCACGCAGCTTCAGGCCATACCCCATGTTCTGACGAACCGTCATATGAGGCCAGAGCGCATAACTTTGAAACACCATCGCCATGTTGCGTTGCTCGGGCGGTAACTGTGCAACATCATTCCCGTTAACGCGGATCTGCCCCGACATGGGTTTGATGAAACCGGAGAGACTTTTCAGAAGAGTTGTCTTTCCGCAGCCAGATGAACCCAGCAGCGCAACAAACTCAGAAGAGTTGATTTCAAGATCAATGTCATGAAGAACACGGGTCTTGTCGTAACCAACACAAAGCTTTTCGATTTCGATTCCTACGCCAACCATTCCGGAAACTTGCCCCCCTTTAAGCAACCAAAGCATTATGCTATGAGTTTTGGCAATCGATTGCAATAGAGGTCTTCTAAGCGACTTCTTTGAAGTTAAAATGACAATCATCCAAGATAGTAAGAAGCGATGAAAAGACTGACAGGTAAAGATGTTGCACGTGCCGCAGGCGTTTCTGTCTCTGCTGTTTCCCGTGCGTTCACAGCAGAGAATCGCCTCAACAAAGCGACTCGCGATCACATTTTAAAAGTCGCTTCTGAGATGGGGTATCGCCCCAACGCACTTGCACGCTCCCTCATCAAACAAGAATCAGATCTGGTCGCTGTCGTCTTCGGAAACACCGATGGCATGTACGATAAAGATTTCTTCAATCGCCTGTCGACCGCTCTGCAAAAACGCGGAAAATGGGCCCTGCAAATACGCTCCGAGGAAGAAGAAAACATTGCCGAGACTCTGGGCAAAGCACTGATGTATCCGGTTTCAGCTGCCATCGTGCGTGCAGGCACAGTTGATCTGCAAGTGATCGAAAACAGCAAGAAAATGCACGTGCCACTGATCTACACAGGGCTGGGACCAACGGTAAAAGGCGCAGACTGTGTGTGGTTAAACTACAAGCGCGGCGGTCTGCTTGGCACGCGGCACCTAATCAAACGCGGATGCAAAAAGATCGCTTACATCGGCGGTATTGAAGGCATCACAGCAGACACAGGTCGACGCGAAGGATATCTGGAAGCACTGGGCGAAGCTGGCCTTCAACCGCATGGTGTCTCACAAACCCGGTTCGATTTCGAAAGCGGCCTGCAGGCCGCATTGAGCCTCCTGCAAAGTGATAATCCGCCTGACGCCTTTTACTGTGTCTCGGATGCTGCCGCTCTTGGGGTTTTGAATGCAGCAAAATCCATATTGAACCTGCGTGTTCCGGAAGATGTCGCCGTCGTAGGATCAGACAACATGCCAATGGCTGCCTGGCCTTGCTTTGATCTGACTGCAGCAACCAATCCAATCGACGAGATTGTCCAAAACCTCATGAACACGCTGGAAGCCCGCCTTGCAGACCCGGATCAGCAGGAAATGTCCGTCGTGGTAGAACCCGAACTCGTCATCCGCGGCAGTGCGTAGCTGAGAGCAGTCAAGACACCAACAACTGAGGCTGATGCATCTTCAAAAGCATCAGCCAGAGCCTATGAAGTCACGATATCATGGACAGTCTTGATCGCCCTCCTTGGGCCTGATGACACAAGATAAAATCGCAGCTAGCCCCTCAGGCACCTCAACCTCCCGCATGTACTCATCACGGCCATACCGCAAAAACTCGCTCCGAAAATCAAAGTCAGCCCAAGGCTCGTTCGTCTCTCGCAGACTGAGAGCAACATTTTCGGCCCTCAGAAAGTCACCAATTTCAAGCAGGCTATGAAAATAGGCCAGACGTGCAGGCCAGTGCTTTGGTGTCAAAGGAGCACTTTCGTGATGCTTGGCAAGAGCAGCCGCAGCCGCTTCCATCCTCTCCCCCTGAAAGTGCAACAGGCCCAACCGGCCAAGTTGTTGAGGCGTCAACACTCCTTTACCGTCAAAGAAGGAAAGCTCTGAGAGCTCTTCCTCATAAAGCCCCTCAAACTGTAACGTGGAGAGCAGCTTGTTACGATCCTCAGGCTCTGCGCTCAATCGTGCGACCGCCTTTAAGGTTTCCACATACCCTCGAAAGTCACCTGCCAATCGGTGGTAGAGCTCAATCTTGCGCAACACCCAAAGGTCATCAGGAGAGCGCTCAATATACGCCTCATGCATGCGGTGCATCTCCTCAACAAATCCCAGTTGCTCTGCAATCTCAGCCAGCTGAAGATACTCCTCCGGGCTGCTGTCGTCCTCCTCAAATGAGGCCAGCAAATGCTCCCGGGCCTCATGATACTTTTGCTCTTTGATCTGAACAGCAATCTTCTCTGTTTGCCCCGGAACAAGCGCATAGCCGATCCCCAGAAACAGCAGATAAAGCGACAAATACTTGAGAAAGCGGATCATGGCCGCCTCCTCATCGTCGCCATGCGTGCCGTCGAAGCCCAGTTTTTACATGTCAATGAAATGTCTAACGACTCCATCCCGGATACAGCCAGATCCAAACGCAAAGATCCATCCGGCAAAGGCTGAACGTCATCACTCAAGATAAGCTCATCCTCTCTCCTCACCTTCACCCGATGAAGGCTTGCAGACAGGCCACGAAACTGAAACTCTCCAGCTCCAAACCCAAAAGCACGAAACCCAATACGGCAAGGCTTATGCACCCAGTCGTAAACCTGCCACCGGGCATCCGTGATGCTGGCAACATGCTCATCGCCTGTGCTGTGCGATGACTTCAACACAATCTCCGGAACACGAACCGCCGGATCCAGCGAAACATACAGCGAGTTCTGGTGGTGCTTTGAGCCAATAACGCCTTTGCTCTTCGCTAAATCAATCTGCCACTGCTCTGCATCATCAAAACGGAATGACTGAAGCCTCCCCCGTTTCAAAACAAGCCAGCTGTGATCACTCGTCTGGTAAAGTTTCACCCCAAAAAAGCTATTTGCAATAGCAGCATACTGCGAGGCAAAGATCGGCAAATAAGCCCCATCACGCGCCCGATTCAAATGCTTCCGAACCGCTCGCAGCGATGCATCATGTTCCGCAGAATAGGTGTGGTAATACACATTGTAGGGCCTCAGCCGGATCGGGCTCTCAGTATTATCAACGGTCTGATGTAACTGCGAAAATCCGTAGAATGGCCCCGTCCAGTCATTCGTATATGTGTTCTCGTTGCTGGAGACAGCATAGATCTGCCGCTCCGCGCCAACCTGGCGGGATAAGGGGGCCACATAACTCAGAGAAGGCCAGTCACGGTCAAACCGCGTATCGCCGCCATTCATGTTGTAAACACCAAGCTTACGAGTATGCGCGAGCGCTTCCTCAAAGGGCCGCGTGTCACCAGACCACAAGAACAACTTCGCTTTTTTTCCACTCGGAGCAAAGCTTTCGGCCTGAGAAAGAGAACCTCCGATCTCTCCCACCAGCGAGAACGGTTTGCGCATATAATAACGCGGCATAGAAACATTCTGCGCCAGATAAGTCTTAAAAGAAGCCTTGCCTCTTTCACCAAAGAAACGCTTGGAGAGCCAGCTCACAGGTCCCTCAACTGCTGGCTCTTTTGCAACATTCTTCTCACGAATAAGCGCAAGCTCTTTAGCACGGTCATAATCTTGATAAAAAGCCCAATGAAATGGGTGGGAGTGGGTATGGCTGGCCACTTCCACCTGCGGGAGAGCAAACAACTCTTTGACCAGCCCAACACTGCGATCATCCCCTCCCTCACTCCGATCAACATCCGCTGTCACCAGACCATAAGTGACAGGTAAATCAGGGTAGGGCTCAATCAGCTCTCGAAGCATCACTTCACCGGACAATGCCTTTTGTCCCCGATACTTGGAGGAGTAGGAGACATTGTTCCAACCATCCCCATCAATGTGCGAGAAATAAATTCTCCTCCCCATCAACGTAGACGTATCCGGAATGGGAAAGCGCTCCTGCTTAAGCGCTCGTTGAAGAAATCCAATCGGATCAATCAACCACTTCTGGCGGTTGAGCACATCGTCAGTCGCAATGGCAAAGCCGGGTTGAACATAGGCTCCTCCAGCCCCGATAAAGGCCAACTGCGTTCGTTCCGTCGCAACACGCACAGGCGGCTGAGCAGAGGCAATCGACTGCCCCTCTGGGGATATGCGCGTAACCAGTGAGTACCCCGGCAATACCTTGTAAAGGGGCCGCTCGAAGGCAGTTAGTTCTGAATCCAGACGAAGATCTGAAGAGGCGCTTGTGAGCATCACGAACCCGGCCTCAAACCGAAGCCCCAGATGCTGCAAGAACAGATTCAAGACCTCCCCGTCATCTTCCAGATTGCGAATTCCGGTCTCACCAAACACAAGAAACTGCAATCCCGAACTCGCCTGCTTATCGGCCCATGCAAAGTATTGATGCGGATCAGCCAATGCCCCTTGGAACCAGCTCACAACAGCAGCTGTGTTTTCCGTAGATTTCATCGCAGACAAACCCGCATTCACGTCAACATACCGGATCGAATAACCAAGGTGATTCAACGGCATCTCAAGAAGGTTATGTATTGCCGTTGCAGATGGCTCTGCCTCACGAAGGCTATCGTACAAACCGATAACCTCTCGCTTCACCAAGGTGGCCTGCGAATTATTGATGAAACATACAAAGCAAAACAGCGCAAAACAGTAGAAAATAAGGGCGCGAACCTGCCTAGTAATTCCAGCTAAAAACAATTGCCACTCACCTTCAATATAGAAGGAGTACAAAGAACAATCGTTACGCACTTCACGCATCCTGAAGTCACCAATAAGTAATTTAAGACTGTATACTTATTGCAAACAAATCATTTTATATCCAACCCCGAACTTAATACCCTAACTTTCCATAGAGTTGAATATAAATAAAACAGCAAGTAAATATTCCCGGCCACGAATGAAGATTTAAAACACAATCTATACTGATGATTTTGACAATAGGACTATTTATTCGCGATGTATTCGGATCAGTATTTTTCAAGTACCACTGAACATCATAAAAAGAAGAAAGCGAAACGCACACCGGAAAAGCGCTACCACGCTTTGGAGGTCGTCCTGCTGTTCTTCCCCTTCCCTGTAGTGTCTGCGATGTATCCTGAAATCCCACTCTGGAGCATTTCGCCAAGCCCGTTGTGGATCCCGATCATTATTGCCAGCTCTATTCTTGGAACCCGTTCCGGAATCCTCGCCGTTCTGGTAGCGCTGGCGATCACTCTTTGGCACATCCCGCCACAAACCATGGGCGGACAGGGTTTCTTTGAGTACTTCACAAACACAGGCTTGCAACCAACACTCTGGCTCCTGACAGCCATTGTACTCGGAGAATTCAGGACATCACTGCTGCGCAAAAACCAAAAACTCCAAAGCCAGTTGGCCCATGCCCTCGGACAACGAGACACAATCTCTGATTACTGCACCACGCTCACGCTTGAAGCCGAGAACCTGCAAAGCCGTATAGCTTCGATGGAAACCACAAGCCCGGTCAGTGTGTGCAAGGCAATCGACAAGCTGAGTACGCTGGATCTTCAAAACAACAGCAAACAGCTGGACACTCTTCTTGCCAACCTGATCGGCACGACCAGATATAGCCTCTTCAAGTGCTCAAATAAGCGCCTTGGTCTCCTCCATTCCAACACCACGGCATCATCTGAGCTGAAACCTTCGCGTGAGCAGCAAGAACAAGCATGGCTGATCAACCATCCGGATACGACCGAGCTAACTTCTCTGGCTGGTGATAAAAGAGTGTTCAGGTCTCGCACGCCCAGTGGGAGCCTTGCGTTTCTATTTGGAACTCCAGGTTCAAACAGCCTGCGAACGGACGGTGAAGCACTGCAAGGAGCAATCATTTTCCATCAGTTGGAAGCGCACCTGCTCGAAGAAGACTCCACTGTGCTGTTAGAAGCCATCAGCAGCGCACTCTCAAACAACCTCCTTAGCCACAACGCAGCCCCAATGCCAGATAACCTCGTCGCCTTCTATTCGGTCAACGCTCCCCAAACGAGCAACAGGTTCGACAACTCGGTGATCTAGGATGGTTCAGGATACGTTGCCCGATGCGCCAACCACCAAGCAACCTTTCAGCCTCTCAATAATCTTGCTGCCGGTTATCATCGTGACCGCAACACTTATCGAAGCTTGGTTCTTCTCGCAGATCATCCAAAACTCTGAGGTAATTGGGCTTGCTGCTGCGTTTCATTGTCTGGCAGTCGTGCTCTGCCTTTTGCTTATGACAAACATCCACAGCACTGGCTTTGCGCTTTTTGATTATGGCATCTTGCTCTTCGCACTGTTTGGCCCATTGGGAGGATTGTTAGCTTCTATCCTGATGCAATTGGATGGCAGAAGACAATCGGCCCGGCTTGCCAAATGGCACGCAACACTTGCTCTTGAAGATACGCCAACCAAACAAGCCAACATATTCAGCAAGATCATAAGCAACCGGTCATTGGACATGACAAATGGCTCGCCGAAGCCATTCCAGAAAATCTTTGCCTCAGGAAACACTCAGGACATCAAAAGAGCTCTGTCCATCATAACGCTCAAATACAAGCCCGAGTTGCTGGAGTTCCTTCAGGCCGCACTCAAAAACGACAAGCCTGAGATCCGCGTTCAGGCAGCCGCTGTTTACACCAAACTCAAGCAACGCTTTCAAAACGATATCTCGGAGATGATCACTCTCCCCTCAGAAGCGTCAATAGAGCAACGACGTGAGGCAATCACACGATTACAGGCCGCAGCCCTCTCTCAACTCATCGACACATCCCAGCGAGAGCAAGTGACATCCACGCTACGCAAGTTCCTGAAAACAGATGCACGCCCCGAAGCCGAAAAAGCCCTGACCCTCTTGCGGGCAGACCGCCTCATTCAAAAAGAAGCTCTCAAAGAGGCACAGCTATGCCTGAAGCAATTAACTCGCGTCAAAGATCTGGAAGCCTGCGCGATGAACCAGCGCATAAAGAACAGGCTTGAACGAAGAACGGTTCAGCCTGCGCACGAACAGGCCTTGGTCAACTGAGAGGGTGAGTGGTATGCGTTCTTCGTCAACAACAGACGTCTGCATGATCGTTGAGGGCTGCTACCCTTATGTTGCCGGAGGCGTATCCTCTTGGATCAATTGGCTTATCTCAGGCCTGCCAGACCTCACCTTCTCTGTCGTCGCAGTTCTCGCCAGCTCACAAAATGGAACACCCAAATACAAGTTACCACCAAATGTGAAGCACTATCAGGAGCTTGCTCTTTTCGATATCCATGATCCCGAGCCCGTACCAGATTACGGCACCTCCAGCACACAAGGCATCTCAAGAGAGCTCCGCGCCTTCCTGAAAAACGGCAGCAAAGCGCGCTTATACGATCTTGATCGTCTCGTGAACTCCACCACCCGCCCATGGTCCATAAACCAGCTGACCCACTCTGATCTCACCTGGAACGTCATCTGCCAGATGTACGAGGAGATTCTGCCGGAAACCTCATTCCATCACTTTTTCTGGGCTTGGTACACATTGTTCGGCGGCCTGTTCGCAGTCCTAAAAGCTCCCATCCCGCAAGCCAGGGCCTACCACACCATTTCAACGGGATACGCAGGCCTGTTCGCAGCAAGAGCAGCCTTGAGCACACAAGCACCGGCAATCATCACCGAGCACGGCATCTACACCAACGAACGCCGCATAGAGATCCTGCTCGCAGACTGGATTGAAGACAGCATCAATAAAGGTTTCTCGCTGGATGATCCTCGCCTTGACCTGCGCGACCTCTGGATCTCGGCCTTCGAAGCATTTGCCAGATGCTGCTACAACAGCTGTTCGGATATCACCACGCTTTACAAAGACAACCAGTTGATGCAGCTGTCTCAGGGAGCCTGCCAAAGCAAAATGCAAGTCATTCCCAACGGCATCAACCTCGACAAATTCAAGTCTGCACAAGCCCAGCACGACAACCACAAGCCAACAGTGGCGCTCATTGGGCGCGTGGTCGCAATCAAGGACGTCAAAAGCTTCATTCATGCCGTCGGCTTGCTGAAAAATGAGCTTCCTGATGTGAATGCACTCATCCTGGGGCCAACAGACGAAGAACCCACCTACTTCGAGGAATGTCATAAGCTCGCAGTGCAGCTGGGTCTGGAAGAGACAATCACATTCACAGGTCCGGTCAACATCGCTGAGTACCTGCCCTCCATTGATCTCGTCGCACTCACCAGTTTGAGCGAAGCCCAACCCCTCGTTCTTCTCGAAGCTGGAGCCGCCGGAATTCCCTGTGTCGCAACTGATGTTGGCTCATGCAGAGAGGTCTTGGAAGGACGCGCAGATGATCCCCATCCACTCGGGTCTGGCGGCATCATCACAGAGCTCGTGTCCCCATCCGCAACAGCACAAGCCATGGCCAAACTGCTAAGGGATGATGAGCTTCGCCAGCAATACGGAGTGCAGCTGCGACAACGCATAGAACGTGACTACAACGAGCATCAAGCACTCAAATCCTACAAGGGTTTGTATGAGCGGAACTTCGAGAGACAGCGCCCAAAAGCAAAACACCTTTTTGCATAAAACCAAAGATCACATCACGGTATCGGAGACTTTGAATGGCAGGCATCGGCTTTGAGCTGCAACGTCTAACTCACAAAGGTGATTTGTCGTCTCATGTACGGGCTGTCTTCCATGCAAGCATGGTCATCGCAGGCCCTTGGCTCATGTTCATTTTGTGTGTCCTGTTCATCTCACTTCTCACAGAACAGCAACTGGGCTTACCACTACTCACCGGCTTCAGAACAAAACTGATTTACATCCTCGGCCTTTCGCTTCTCACAAGCGCTCCCGTCTTGATCATCGCCATAAGGATGGCATCAGACGCCATTTATTTCAGAAAATTCCATCTCATTTCGCAAATCTATCTGGGCGCGCTATATGTCTGCGCCCTGCTGACAACAATTGTCAGTGCACCAATCCTGATAATGCTCCTGAATGTTCCGCTTCATGACGTGATAAGCATCATCGTTTCCTGCGTGATCGCCAGCCTGCTCTGGATTGCCCTCGGCTTCAGCTCAAGCCTGCAAAATTACAGAAGCGTCAGCCTATCCTTTGCAACAGGCTTACTTCTCACAGTTGCACTCATCATCTACAGCACAGCACATAGTCCCAGCGAGTTTCATTTACTTGGCGCCTTCAGCCTGGGTTTCCTGTTGTGTTTTATCTGGCTTTCAACAGAAGTCCTCTTCACATTCCCCGCGTCGCACTACGCTTTCACAACAACGCTGACATATGTTGCAGGTGCCATGAAGCGCTATTGGCCCCTTGCATTGGCCGCAATATTCAACATCAGCGCACTATGGGTCGACAAAGTCATCATCTGGCAAAGTGCAGAGGGCCAACTTCTGCCCAGCGGCCTGCGGCATGCACCCGCCTATGACAGCTCAATATTCATAGCCCAGCTACTGCTTATCCCACCTTTGGCGCTGTTTTTGATTGAGGCCGAAACCAACTTTTTTCGAAACTTCAGATCCTACATCCAAACGATCACGGGACATGGCACTCTCGTTGAGATCCGCGAGAAATCAGAAAACCTGAAGACAGAAGCGATCTATACATTGGGGCGCATCACACTAATCCAGCTAGCACTCTGCGCGCTGCTTGTCCTGTTCTCTCCAATGGTGGTCGAATCTCTGAACTTCGAATACCGACAAGCTGCGGTAATCCGAATTGCAGCAATCAGTGTACTCTTTCAATTCTTGTTTTTCGCAGCCTCTACAACACTCATTTTCATCAATAAAAACATGGAAAACATGCTGTTGCAGCTCGCGTTTTTATTGCTCAACGCCAGTTGTACCTACGCAACCTTGTTTCTTCCTCGGGAATATCTTGGCTTCGGCTACTTCGTCGCCTGCCTGACAGCAAGTTTCCTGGCTGTGGCGACACTGCAAAATGCCTTTAAAAAGCTGGACCAGCACATCTTCTTTCAGGCGCGTCTCTCCCTGAGGCCCAACATCTGGTATGAAGCTCTTCGTTAGAAGGCGACCAGCGTATCCAACGGCCTACGGGTAAAGAGAGAAATCACGCCCAACTCATCCAGTTCCTTGCGCGCGCGCCTGCGCTTGTCTCCATCCTCCAGGTACTCGATTACGAAGACTGACAGACCATCCCTTTGCGCTTCAGCCAGAAAGCCCCAACTCCAGTCAATCAGTTGAGGGCTATTACGGGCTCCATCTTGATAGGCGCCAAAAAGCAAATCTTCCTTGCTGATCCCGTCAATCTCATCGCGGTATTCTGGAAACCGCAGCAGCTCTTCCCCGTTTTGGGCGACAATAATGAAGCCGGGCTCCTGCGCTTTCGCCAGTCTGGAGATTTTCCCGACAAACTTCACCATTCTAGCCTGCGCTTGATCCCCCTCATCATACCGCTGGAAAACATCAACACCATCCAGATACACACCATCATAACCAGCAGAAATGATGTGCTTGAGATAGGCCATGATGAGGCCTTGCCATTCTGGTTGCCAGAATTTGACGGTGTAATTACCGGGCCAATTGGGATTTTCATCACCCAGCCATTCAGGAGGGGTCTCCTGCCAGGTATCTTTCCAGTAATCCCGATAATCCTCTGCTTCACCTATGCTGAGATAAGCAAGCACACGACGTCTGGAACCATCTGGCTTTTCCTTGGCCTTGGCAATTTCATAACTGGAAAACCGACCCCGTGCAGTGCCGTCTTTGGAGTAATCAATCACCACAAGATCGAGATCTGACCTATGAATTTTCTTGATCTCGATATCCTGCAGCTGAACGCCCCACCGCGACACATCATTCAACGGCGCTTGCATCTCTTCCACCTTGTCATTGGAGCAACTCAAAAGGAACAAAGCAGGAGAAAAAGCAACAAAAGCGAGGACAAACCTGAGGTAAAACATCGGCGCTCCATGCAACAGGCCCCACACCATATGCCCAGACAAAACACAACGCTATGCCTATTCTTTCTTATGAAAATTTCTCAGGTCAGCACGCCAGAAAACAACCCGAAGCAGCTCCAGCCACAACGTCGGATCAAATCCGGAAGAGTGGCTGCAGAAGCTTGGGAAAGAAGCCTTTGAAGTCGAGTGGTGCGTCGGTCACAGCAAGGCAGATGCAGTCTTCTTCTGTATCTGCAATGGGCTGGTGATGCACATGTTCGTCTGCTTCCTGAACATCGCCGATCTTATAACGTCCGGTCTCATCACTGAACGATCCTTGCAGCACCAGTGTCATTTCTGATCCGTGGTGTGAATGCTCAGGCGTGACAAACCCCGGAGACAGTTTCAACAAACGTGCACTTTCGCCTTCGCTCGATTTAATCGGCAAAATGAACTGCCGGATCCCTGGACCAACCATCTTCCATTTGATACCGCTATATCCATGCCCCAGCACATCCCACAGCGCCGATGGCACGCCCTTCTCAGGCTTGGGTTCAGCCAGATAGGCACCCGCCGAAAGTGTTGGCTCGTTCTCAACCCGAGCCATCAGAAGGTCGAACATGTCGTCAGAAGGCTTTTGCTGTTCGGTGGTTTGAAGCATCGCGCCTGCAAGGGCTTCCGCTTCAGCTAAGCGAGCCTTACATCCTTGGCAAAGCTCCAGATGACAGGAGACGAGCAAGGCATGCCCTGCAGGCAAAGACCCGGTTGCATAGGCCCATACGATTTCGTCGCTGAGGTGATGGTTGATCATAGGTCCACCCCTTCCAAAAGTTTCCGTAAACGCCCAAGTGCCAATCTCATCCGGGATTTAACAGTCCCAAGCGGCAATTCCAGGTACTGAGCGATTTTTGAATGACTGGCATCTTCATAAAACGCCAGTTTGATGATGGTCGATTGCTCTGCTGGCAACAGGGGAAGAACCTTCTTCACCCGTTCGCTGAGTTGTGATTGGTGATGGTCATCAAACTGCGTCTCTTCTCCAACCAGCGCATTGGCAAAAAACTGATCATCTTTGTAAAGATACCGCCGCTCTTTACGAAAACGATCAATGCGGAGGTTACGAGCGATCGTGTAAATCCAGGTCGACGCTGAAGCCTTCCGGCTATCAAACATCTCAGCCTTTCGCCATACAATCACAAAGGTTTCCTGAACCAGTTCCTCTGACAGCTCAGAGGTTGCTCCTCCTTTGAGAAAGTAGGTCTTGAGCCGAGGAGCAAAGAACTCAAAGAGCTGGCGAAAAATTTGACGAGACCGCTCCCGCCCAAGAGACTGGAGCAAAGCGCTCAAATCTGCAGAGGTCAGGCTGTTCTCGCTCTCGCCATCATTATTTTGAAGCTGCATCGTAACCATCACTCTGCAAACCGCCGGGTTGTGTCACATAGTCTTTTTACCAAACAGTTTGTCAATTGGATCACTTTTTCCTGCCTAAGGTGATCCATTTCCAATCAACGCTCCTAAAAAGAGAAACTTTGGATTGGATGTGAGCTATGAAAATTGCAATTATTGGGAGTGGAATTTCCGGTCTTTCCGCAGCCTGGCTTCTCTCTAAAAGTCATGATGTAGATATCTACGAGAAAGATGATCGTCTCGGCGGCCACGCCAACACACAGCACGTAAAAGTCGCTGATCAAGACGTCGCTGTAGACACCGGTTTCATCGTCTATAACGAAAGAACCTATCCCAACCTAACTGCACTCTTCAATCATCTGGATATTCAAACAGACCCAACCGAAATGTCCTTCGCAGTTTCGCTTGAACAAGGCGCCCGCGAATATTCCGGCTCAGGTCTGAAAGGCCTGTTCGCTCAAAAATCAAACCTCTTCCGCCCCAGCTTCCTGCGCATGGTATCGGAAACGCTCCGCTTTTATAAGGACGCACCTCAGGACGCCGAAGATCCAAAACTCCAGTCAGCAACACTGGGCAGTTATCTCACTCGAAACAACTATTCAGCCAACTTCATCAATGAGCATCTGCTTCCCATGGGCGCTGCCATTTGGTCTATGCCTCCACAACAATTGCTGCAGTTTCCATTCCGCACGTTCATCGGCTTTTGCAACAATCATGGCCTTTTGCAAGTACGCGACAGACCGCAATGGCGCACAGTTTCTGGCGGGTCTTGCAACTATGTTCAGAAACTCGCCTCAGAGATTTCCGGCAAAGTCATTTTGAATGCCGGCATTTCAGATATCCAGCGCAAACCCGGATCGATCACGGTTTACTCAAGAAGCGGTCACGCATCCTCCTACGATCATATCGTGTTTGCGTGTCACTCAGATCAAGCATTTGCCCTGCTCAATGCTGAAGGCAATGCCTCTCGGGCAGAACGTCAGATCCTCGGATCGATCCGGTATCAGCGAAACATCGCCATCCTGCATCGCGACATTTCCCTTATGCCGAAACGCAAAACAACCTGGTCCGCATGGAACTTTATTGGCAATAAAATGGGAAACAACGCTCCGTGCGTGACGTATTGGATGAATGCCCTTCAAAGACTGAACACCTCTGAGGATGTGTTTGTCACCCTCAACCCGAGCCATCAACCAACTGAAGGCTCCGTACTGCGCACCTTCCAATATTCCCATCCGGTATTCGATCAAACTGCACTGTCCGCTCAAAGGCAACTTTGGCAAATTCAGGGGGAACGGCGCACTTGGTTCTGCGGCGCTTACCTGGGCTATGGCTTCCATGAGGATGGGTTGCAGTCTGGCTTGGCCGTCGCTGAGGCGCTTGGTAACGTCCAACGCCCATGGACATGCGATAATCCCAACGGACGTATCGGCCTGCCTGAAGCCTGGCCCCACGGAAGCTATCAGGAGGCTGCGGAATGATCCTGACAGGACGACAGCAGGAAGCCTCAAATGCACCGCTCAGGATCTACCTGGGCGATGTAGTGCACTGCCGTCATGATCAGATCGAACACAAGCTCAGCTATAAAGCCGTTTCCTTTTCAATCGACATCGACCGATTACAGGACGTGAACCAGATATCGCACTTACTGTCCGTCGACCGGTTCAACCTATTCAGCTTCCATCCATCAGACCACATGGAAGAAGGTCATTCATCCCTGCGCGATTATGTAGAGGATGTGTTGAAACAAGCGGACATCACTGCCATTCCCGAACAGATACGGCTCCTCGCCTACCCTAGATTTTTAGGAAGAGCCTTCAATCCAATCAGTGTGTTCTACTGCTATTCGAAAAACAGATTGGAAGCCATTCTCTATCAGGTTCGAAACACCTTTGGCGACATGCACCATTATGCCGTTGAAATAACGCCATCTGAACATCAAGGCATTCAACAGGCCTACCGACACTCCTGCCCAAAGAACTTCCATGTTTCACCGTTTCTGGAAGTCTCCGGCCATTATCATTTTGTGGCGCGCCCGCCAACAGACCATGTTTCACTCATCATTCGGCTGACACAGGGCAACGCTCCTGTATTGACCGCCAGTTTTCAGGGAAAGCAAAAAGCAGCGACAACAACGCGTCTCCTCAAGATCGGCCTTCGGTACTTCCAGAATTCGGCAAAAATCCTGGGCCTCATTCATTTCGAAGCCCTCAAACTCTGGATCAAAGGCGCCCGCTTTCACAAGCGACCAGCACCGCCAGCATCCATCGTAACGAGTATGCACAAGCAAACTCCAGCACTCAAAAAGACCAAAATAAACTCAGGGAGACACCCATGACACTCAGAGATCACTCCTCCCTCAGTCCGTTGACCGGCACAAAAGTGACAGAGCTTAACCTCTCTTCAAAACTCTGGAAGACATTGCTGGACCGTATGCTCCGCCGTCTCTCCGAAGGTCATTTATGGGTCATTCTTCCCAATGATCAAATGCTTTCCTATGGCAACCCGTCTGGGAAAGGCCCGGTCGTAACCGTCAAGATTTTAAGCACTCGCCTTTTATGGCGTCTTCTTTCCGGTAACTCTCTCGCATTGGCCGAAGGGTATCTGGAAGAAGACTGGCAATGTAGCGACCTGAGGTCTCTGTTCGATTTGCTGGTGGCCAACAAACACATCATGCAATCTGTCACCAAGCGCGGCATCCTCTCACGCGCTTTCGCCCGCCTGCGCCATTTGGCAAATGCAAACACATTAAACGGTAGCAAGCGCAACATCGCGTTCCACTACGATCTTGGAAATGACTTTTACAGCCACTGGCTCGATGAGACGATGACCTACTCATCTGCCTACAAGCTAAAACAGCACGAAACACTCGAAGACGCCCAGCGTAGAAAGTACGATCGTGTCTTGCAGATGACCGATACACAACCAGACCAACAAATTCTGGAGATTGGCTGCGGTTGGGGTGGCTTTGCTGAACATGCCTGCACTGCCGGACGTGATGTGCACGGCATCACACTCTCGCAGGAGCAGCTCAGATTTGCCCAATCCCGCCTTCAATCCCAAGAAACTGACGGAAGTGCATCCTTCGAACTGCGCGACTATCGCGAAACGCAAGGCCAGTACGACGCCATTGTCTCAATCGAGATGATCGAAGCGGTGGGTGAAGAGAACTGGGCCGGTTATTTTGAAAAGCTCAAGTCTCGCCTGAAACCCGGTGGCACTGCTGTCATTCAGGCAATTCTCATCTCTGACGAAAAGTTCCATAGTTACCGCAAGAACGTTGATTTCATTCAGCGCTACATCTTCCCGGGAGGTTTGCTCCCCTCAGCGAAGGAACTTGCAAGGCAGATTGAGCAACAAAAACTGCAACTCGTGACACGTGAGTTCTTTGGTGCAGACTACGAGCAGACACTCATACGCTGGAGAAAGTCGTTCTTCCAGAGCTGGCCAGAAATTGCCAAGCTGGGCTACGACAACCGCTTCAAGCGGATGTGGCATTACTATCTGGCATATTGTGAGGCTGGCTTTGCTGAGGGAACCATCAATGTTGGCCTGTTTCAGATCAAAAAACCAATTTGACGAAGGTGAAGTTGGGCCAGACAGGCCCAACCAATCTTTTAGATCGCAGCACGCGAAGCAATCCACCTGATCATCGCACCAATAACCGGCAGCTTGCGATAGAAATGGCGTGAAGCATCCCAATAATCATAGTGCGCACAAACTTTGGCATTCTTGTCAAAGTGCACCTCAGTCACCCCCCGCACGCCCCAGTTGCCAAGCAGTTTTTGCTTGCAGGTAAAATCCCAACGCATGAAACACAGATCACCAGACCAGGCCAAATCGAGTATCTTGAACCGTGGCTCCTGAACATCCTCATACATCTTGTGAAAGACCTTTTCGAAGTTAGCACGCCCTTTCACATCATTAAACGGATCAATGAAGTGCACATCATCACTGATGAATTCATGAACGTCTTCGATACGGTCCGGCGTAACCTCTTCAAAGAAAAGCGCATACAGCTTTGCAGCAGCCTCCAGATCAGCTCTCTCAGTCATCGTTTACTCATCCTTCTCGTAACCGGAAAGTAGAGAGCGTATGGCAACAAGCGCAGGATCTTCATGATAGCGGCAAGGCGGAATGGAAAGTAAATCTCAAACTTGCGCTTCTCAAGTCCCCTATAGATATCATTGGCAGCCTGCTCTGGTCCCAGAAGAAACGGCATCTCAAAGGTGTTCTTGTCAGTCATGGGGGTCTTTACGAAGCCCGGATTTACAAGCGACAGGTCAATCCCAGCCTTGTCAAAGTCAGATTTCAAACTTTCACACAGGTTGATCAGCGCCGCTTTGGTTGGTCCATAACAGGCAGCGTTGGGAAGACCGCAATACCCGCTTAAAGAACTGACGATCGCGATGTGCCCTGCACCTTGCTGTTTCAGCAACGGAAAGAGCCCCGCAATCACACGTACAGCACCAAAGTAATTCGTATCCATGGAAGCCACAGAATGCTCTTCACTCAGCACATCTATGCCACCCGGAAAGTACACGCCTGAGCAATACACCGTAAGGTCAGGCAGTTTGCTGGTCTGCTGAAAACGCTCCAAAGCCTCAGAGACTTGCACTGCATCGGTCACATCAAGCGGCATCACGTCAACACTGCTGGCATCCTGAGCAACAGCCTGAAGCTTCTGCTCATTTCGCGCACTGACAGCAACCTGCCATCCAGAACGCGCATACAACTGGGCAAGGCTTGCTCCAATGCCGGAACTCGCTCCAATAATCCAAACCAGCTTCTCATGTTCTGCCATAACGCCCTCTCTATTTGCTCTTACGCAGCGAGGTAACTTTCAGATCACGCTTGCGTCCCATCCAACAGCGCAAGAAAACGGCGGCTATCACTTCTGATCTCGTTCTTCTTGCTGTCACTCATCTTGTCCCAGCTGCGGTAGATCATCGAGACTCTGGGATTGCCTCGGAGTTTCTCTTCATTCTGATCCAGAAAATTCCAATAAAGGTAGTTGAAGGGACAGGCTTTCTCACCCGTCTTCGTTGCGTGAGAATAAGAGCAATGCTCACAGTAGTTCGACATTCTGTTGATGTAAGCACCACTGCCTGCATATGGCTTTGAAGCAAACAACCCACCATCCGCAAACAGGATCATTCCATTCACATTGGGCAACTCCACCCACTCATAAGCATCTGCATAAACTGCGAGATACCATTCACTCACTTGTTTGGGAGCAAGCCCGGCAAGCAACGAGAAATTCCCGATCACCATCAGCCGCTGAATGTGATGCGCGTAAGCATTCGCTTTTGTCTCCACAATACACTGGTGAAGACAATTCATCTGCGTCTCACCGGTCCAGTAAAACTCAGGTAGATCGCGAGAGGCCTCAAAATAATTTAGTCCTGCGTAGTCAGGCATGGAAAGCCAATAGATCCCACGAATGAACTCTCGCCACCCCACAATCTGGCGGATGAAACCCTCAACAGAGTTCAACGCTGCAGTCCCGTCAAAATACGCTCGCTCCGCCGCACGAACACACTCAAGAGGAAGCAGCAATCCGCAATTGAGGTAGAAGCTGATGTGACTATGAAACATCCAGGGTTCGCCCTGAACCATTGCATCCTGATAATCACCAAACCTGCCGAGACGCTCAGCAACAAACTGATCCAGCGCCTTAAGCGCATCCTCACGCGTCACCGCAAGAGAAAACGGCTGCAAGTCACCAAAGTGCTCAGGAAACTGCTCCGCAACAAGCGCCAGAACTTCCTCTGTGATTTCGTCTGGCTCTACAGAAAAAGGAGCTGGAACATCCAACTCCTTTGGTGCGCTCTTGCGGTTGTCATGATCATAATTCCACTGTCCGCCCAGAGGTTTGTCACCCTCCATCAAGATGGCATGATCACGTCGCATCTCTCGATAAAAGTACTCCAGCCGTAAGCTCTTGCGCCCGGACGCCCACTTTTGAAAACCTTCAGCAGAGCAGAGAAAGCGGTCATCGTCACGCAGCTCTACCGGCACACCCAACCGCTCCTGCCAGCTCTCCATCTCATCCAACAGGCGATATTCACCGGGCTTTGTCACAATGACTTCAGAAACAATCTCGTTCTTGATTAATCGAAGAACTTCGCCAAACAAGCGACCAGTATTTTCAGCGCAATCATAATTTACATAAACAACCCGATGCCCCCGAGACCTCAACTCCTCCGCAAAGTGACGCATTGCCGAAAACAGAAACGCAATCTTCTTCTTGTGATGACGAACATAAGTCGCTTCCTCACGCACCTCGGCCATCACAATGACATCTTCACCCGGCTTGGCATCGCGCAGGCTGGAAAGAGACAAACTCAACTGATCCCCAAGCACCAGGCGCAAACGCATCTGCAGTTCTCCCCTCAAGGCAGCCCATCAAACTCCCCAAAAGGTAGAGCACAAGCAACAACGAAGCTATACCCAACAATTAAGCCAAGCCTCCACCTGAGGCCCCTTGTCTCCACTCACAAGCTCAGTCAAGCATTCAGGATAAGATCACTCATTTCACTCAGCACGAAGCATTGGTGCCATAGCTCGACCATGTCCATACTGCAGCAAATGCGTCGCTCAATGTGACTAGACAGTAAGACGCGCGAGTGGATGAAAGAGAGCGTGTTTTTCACATTTCAACGCAGCTTTTACAAAAGCGCTCACCGCTTCTGACCGATGAACGCAAACTGTCGCAAACACATATCTCATCGACATCGCAAAGTTGGTAGGAGAAGCTCAAACCATCACAGCAATGACGCTCAAGTCCGCTCTTTGTTGCTCTCAAAACGACCATTTTTTACGTTAATCCAGACGAGTGATTTGCTGTCTAACACCTCAAAATCAGCGCAATTCAGCAGTTTTCCACGTTTTGTACAAAAAAATCGACGCTTATGATGGTAAAAGTTCATCAAGCGTATAAGTGCCGTTTTTTTAGGCAGAACACCTTAGGAAGACGAGTTAAACCCGAAAATTGCAACTGCAAAGCGCGATAGCAATACTCAACGAGAGCATTCCTGAAGGTTGCCCAAAAATAACTCATAAATCGTTGTATTTATTGATTTTTATATGATCCTAGAGTTTCTCGTAAAGTCCAAATAGCGATCTTACAGGTTAAGGTTACGTGATAAAATACGCTCTCTCAATCAGATGAAATTGCCTGACTAACTCGCTAATCAAGCAACAAACGAATTTTGGTTAGTTTTCGCGATGTATGAATTACTAATATTTTAAATATTATACTTTGATTTAAGTAACAATTTGAGAGATCTAAAACTGATGATTATTTTTGCTTGTATAGGTGCGATCCATTTCCACTTATAACTGAATTGTTTACTACAAGCCTCAGCTTAGTTTCATATTACCTATTGGGAACCTCCACTCCAACTCTTAAGTAATCATATCTATAAGCTTTGAGAGTCCAACAGTTAATATTCATGGTTAACAATAAAGCTAAAATTTTAGTCACAATGACGCTGGGTAACTACTTCACTCATGCAGTGCAATAACTTTTTTGCTCGACATACATATTGGTATTAATATATTATTTACCATGTTTGATTGCACATAATACAGTCGAAAGCAAAAAATAGACTGATCTGGGGTGTGCCAAAACCACTGTAACGCATAGGCAAATTTTGTAGGGGCTGAGATGTCTGATCTAACGGGGCATAGATCCAACTTTCCTTCCTTAATTGGAACAACAAAGCCATCCTTAAAGTCTGGCACGCATCCAGTTGTGGATGTCGCCGCTGTTTCAATTGCACAGCAATTTGCGTCTGTTCAGTTGAATTGGGTTGATCTGGAATTCGACGAAACAACAAAAGCTCTCTGGCTTTATATGAAAAGCGAAGGACGTCCTTGCTTTACACCTGAGTTGCTGAGCGAACTCGCACAGTCACAGGCCGTGATGAAGCGTCTTTTTGAGACTTATCAGCCAGCAGATCCGTGCCCGATCAACTTCAAGGTCGTCGCCTCTCGTATTCCAGGCGTTTACAATCTTGGCGGTGATCTTAACCTGTTCATCCAGCTTATCCGCGAAAAAGACCGTGAGAAGCTTCACAAGTATGCCGTTGATTGCATTGACGTTGTTTACCGCAACGCAATCTCTTCAAACCTGCCAATCGTCACGATCGGCATGATCCAGGGTGATGCATTAGGTGGTGGATTCGAAACTGCACTCTCTTGCGATGTGATCATCGCAGAACGCCAAGCCAAATTCGGCCTGCCGGAGGTTCTGTTCAATCTTTTCCCAGGCATGGGTGCTTACAGCTTCCTGTCACGCATGGTCGATGGCCGTGTTGCAGAAAAAATGCTTATGAGTGGACGCCTCTACTCAGCTGAAGAACTTCATGAAATGGGAATTGTTCATGAAGTTGTTGAAGAAGGTCAAGCACCGTTTGCGGTTCAGCAGTACATCACCAAGAACGCACGCAAGCACACCGCTCACTCTGCCATTTACCGCGCAGGCCGTACCGTTCAGCCTGTTGCTTATGAAGAACTGATTGACGTCGTCGAGATTTGGGTCGACGCCGCTCTGTCTTTGTCCGACCAGGACTTGAAAAAGATGGAGCGCCTGACAAAAGCTCAGGATCGTCTCGGTGCTCCATCTGTACGTAAACAAGCTTTCTAGAGTTGTACTGGCTCTAAGAAAAATCCAGTGTGCTCAAGCGGTTGATAGGATTACTTCCTTCCTGCTTGAGCTGCTGTAGATACCTGGTCAGGTTTTCATAATCACGCTTTATCTTGCCTGACAGCTTACGCAGCATGTCTTCACCCAGGATCGGCATTTGCGGCGCAGGCAAGTTCTCCATGTCATCACTCAGTTTCGCAACTTCCGTCGCCCCAAGGTTGACTGAAGCAGAACGAAGTGCATGCGCACTTGCCCGAAATAGCTCTGCATCCCGAGCTTCAAATGCATCTTTAATATCGCGATGCAGCTGTGTGGTGTCTTTCAGATAATCTTCAATCACAGCAATAACGAAATCCAGACCACCAAGTGTTCTCAGTTGTGACAGGCTTGCATAGTCGATCCCAGAGGAAACTTCAGAGGAAAACCGAGGATGCTCAGAAATTGACGTTACCTGACTATTAGCAATCTTCTTGCGGGTGATGTTTTCGTAAACGCCACTTTCTGCAATCACATCATCAACCAATGTCAGAAGCTTTTGCGGCTCGATCGGTTTGGTGGCACATGCATCAGCCCCAGCTTCCTGCGCATTTCGCGCAGCCGCGCGACTTGCATCTGCTGTGAGCGCTATGATCGGAAGGCGATCCGGTCCAAGTTCTGTAATACGATGCAACTTGATGGTTTCAATACCGTTCAGCACCGGCATATTGATATCCATGATCGCCAGATCGTAAGAGTTGTCTTCCAACTCATCCAGGGCCAGCTCGCCATTGCTGACGAGTTTGCAGGTATGACCGCCTTTTTGCAGGATTTTTTCAATAACACGCTGGTTGGTCTTGTTGTCTTCAGCAACAAGAATGTTCAGCCCAATATAGCGACTGAAGTAAGCCTGTAGCTCTTCCTTAAGCTCCATGCCAGATTTCGCATCTTCCGCACCTGCGGCCCTTAGAGCCCAGGCAACCGCTTGCGTGGAAACCGGAACTTTGATCGAAGAAACAATACTTGGCTGGAAAACGTCTTCGCACTCTTTTTCCGAGGCAGCTGAGTAAACTGGAATCAGGTTGACATTGTGATGGTGACCAGTCGATTTCAGCGCATAGTGCAGGCTATCCGACGTCGCTGCCAGAACATCTTCACCAACGAAGAGAACAATCTTGCCGCCATCACTGGACGTTTGTTGACGCAAAGCACTGAAGGCACTGCCAACTGTCTCAAAACACTCATGCTCAATGCCACAATCCTGCAAAGAAGCAGCGCAAACATCCCGCAGATCCTTACGTTTGGAGACAATAGCAACAGCCCCATCTTCCACTTCAAGCCGAATTGTCTCGTCACTTACGGCACGGCCTACTTTCAGCTCAATGACAAAGGTGCTGCCCTGCCCCGGCTGGCTTGTGACAAACACCTCACCGCCCATCGCACGGACAACCTCGCGCACAATGGAAAGGCCAAGACCTGTCCCGCCAAACCGATCCACAATGCTGTCATCAGCCTGCGTGAAACGGTCAAAAATGCGCGACTGAGCATCTTCAGAAATGCCAATACCGGTATCTTTAACTTCCAGCTGCAATCGAACTTCGCCACCATCTGCTTCCTTGCAAACTGCGCGAATGGAAACGGAGCCTTCTTCGGTAAACTTGACAGCATTGCCAGCAATATTCAGCAAAACTTCGCGGATATGGCGCGCATCGCCCACGAGGAGCGGAGGTAAGTTGCTGTCCACGTAGCGCGAAATGATCAACCCTTTACCGCGCGCTTGGCCCTGCACAATCTGTGTCACTTCACGCAGGATCGAGTTCATGTCAAAGACCGTCCGACTGACGATCATTCGACCACTTTCAATCCGGCTAAAGTCAAGAATACCATTGATCATGGAAAGGAGCGAGCTACCGGAATACTTGATGGTCTTCGCCATATCCCGCTGCTCAGCATCCAACTGCGTATCCTGGATCAAGTCACCCATGCCGATGATCGCATTCAGCGGTGTCCGCAACTCATGACTGACAGCGGTGAGGAACTGGGTCTTCGCTCTATTAGCGGTTTCAGCAGCATGCTGTGCTGCGGTCATCGATCTGATGAGCTTGCTTGCATAGAGTGGCACGACAACGAGACACCCAAGCAAACCCAGACCAAGAATGAACTCACCTTGCCAGTATGGGGTCGTCAGCACCACAGCGAACCCACTCACAGAGGCAATTGTCGCCAATGCCAGATAATCCAGCCCAAATCGGAATCCGTTACCGAAGATCACCCACAGATAGATCGGAAATAGGATTGAAAGGTATTCCCCTCCCACATACAGCCCAGCAGAGACTGCCCCGACATCTAGAAAAATCGCGAGAACGCGCCGAAGCGAACTGATGTTCTGCGAGTAGAGCAGATGAGCGAGCAGTGCCAGAGACCCAACACCAAACGTGGTCATGATGACATTGGTCTGGAAGTTTTCATGCGATCCAAAAGTGATGTTGGAAGCTAGGTAAGGCGTGATCAGCAAGGTGAACATGAAACGGTTCAGAGACATTTCGCCTTCACCGCCGCCCAACTGGATAATACGCTTATAAAGATCCTTTAATCCGCTCAACGGGAGCAACTGCAGCTTCGTTTTTCTGTTGTCGTTCATAGTTCAAACTCCGCCCCAGCCAACACCCGTTGCTGCCCGTTCCCTTGCAAGTTCGCCGCTTGCTCTTCAAGGAGACGTAAAAAGTCCTCAGCAGGTACAGGCTTGCCAAACAAGTAACCCTGCGCCATTTCACAGCCGGCATCTGTGAGATATTCAGCCTGTTCCCGAGTCTCGACACCTTCTGCAATGATAGAGAGATCAAGGCTCTTGCCCAACCCAACAATAGCCTTGATGATGACCGTGTTGTTCGGGTCCGTCATCATATCGCGCGTAAAGCACCGATCAATTTTCAGGCAATCAACGGAGTATCTGCTCAGATATGCGAGGGAGGAATAACCCGTCCCAAAATCGTCAATCGAAATCGCAATTCCCATCTCGCGGATCTCGCGCAAGTCGCGGACAGTTGCTTCTGAGCCATGCAAAACGATGTTCTCTGTAATCTCAATCTCAAGCTTATCAGGCGGCAAACTGCAGGAAACCAAAGCATCTTTCAAAAGCTGTGGCACGTTCTGCTTACGGAATTGGGTCGGCGAAATGTTCACGGCAATCCGAGGCGTCGCCACCCCTAAGTCGAGCCACTTCTTCGCCTGCTGACAAGCCGCAAAAATCACCCACTCGCCGATTGGCAGAATAAGCCCAACCTCTTCAGCCGTTCCCAAAAAGACGTTGGGAGCAACCACACCATAGTCTGGTCGGTTCCATCTCAGCAGAGCTTCAGCACCGACAATCTCCTGGGTCCGCAAATCAATCTGAGGCTGGTAAAACAGTTCCAGCTGATCATGTTCAATAGCGTTCCGCAGCTCAGCTTCCAACGCAACGGTTTCTTTGACGTGATGATCCATCTTCGTCGAAAACAGATGGAACGTGTTTCCACCATCTGCCTTGGATTGGTACATGGCCATGTCTGCGCAACGCAGCAACTCTTCGCTGTTAAGGCCATCCTCCGGGTATTTGGTAATCCCAACGCTGGCACTCGTCTGAAGTTCCCGCCCACTGATATGGAACGGTTCTTCAACCACACTCACCAAATGCTGAGCAAAGCGCAGAGCCTCTTCTGAACTCTTCAAATCAGTCTGGAGAATAGCAAACTCGTCACCACCCAATCGCGCAACGAGGTCCGAACCATCTACACAGCGCAATAAACGCTCTGCGAGCACCTCCAGGAGGCGATCACCGGTACGATGACCCAAAGCATCATTGATTGATTTAAAGCGATCCAGGTCGATAAAATGCAGTGCAAAGCTACGACCGCTGTTTCGGCATTGGAAAATCTCTTCATCAATGCGCTCGCCAAGCATGGTTCTGTTTGGCAAACCCGTCAACGCATCATGGTGCGCAATATGAAGTAAATGCGCTTCTGCACGTTTGCGATCAGAGATATTGGTCGCGGTCGTCACAACATGCGTTGTGTTCCCATCAACGTCCAGCAGAGGGCTTTTTGTAACGATGAAATGGAAGATATCACCAACATGGTTTCGCTGTTCAATTTCATAGGGCGGCAAGGCTCTGCCCGTAATGAAAACCTTGCGGTCCAAACGACGATTTCTCTCACGGGTAAACTTATCAAACTTGCCGTAAGTATCTTCACCAACAAGATCTGCCGTGGTCGAGTCCAGAAAGCGCGCCCAAGCCGCATTCGAGAACGCGCATAGCCCATCTCGTGTGCTGGTCGTGATCATAGCCGGAACACTATCGATCACTTGCGCCAGCTGCTCACGGGAGTCTCGGAGCGCTTCTTTGCTCTGTTGCTCTACGTTGACCAGTTCCTGTTCAAGAAAGCGAGCATGACGTTTAACCGCATTTTGCTCTTCTCTCAGAGCAAGCAGATTTCTGGCCCGACTGACAAACTCATTGTGGTCAACCGGACTTTGCAGAAAATCAGTTGCACCCGCCTCCAGCGCACGAATTCTAAACGAGCGATCCGTAAACACGGTGATGACAACAATCGGCACATCGCTGCAATGCTCAAGCGCGCGCACCTTTTGCGTTAGATCAGCACCGTCCATTTCCGGCATACTGTAGTCGGTAATAATCAAGTCGGGGACCCTGCTCTCCATATATTCGAGAGCATCAACCGGCGAAGCAAAACAGTGCACTTTGACAGATGCATCTACAGCGAGAGCAAGCTTTTCAAAAATACTTCTATTAATTGCCCTGTCATCGACAATAACGATTGTTGTCATGCAGCTACCACCACGAGCCTAACTGCCGAAGGCAACAAACACCCGCAGCAGTTGAACAAATTCACCCCATGGTTATCTTCGCTTAAGGAGACAGTGTTAAGAAATGCCAAATAGTTATCATTAAATGCCTAGTATCAAACTTGTGGTTCTATTTACCTATCGGCATACATCAGTCGTCCACTGCCAGTGCACAGACGCTTTAGTTTCCTTCATCAACAAAATAAAGCTAACGTAAGCGGCAGTTTGCAGGGATTTCTACGGTAAATCAAAGGACTGCCCAATTAGTTACTGAAACATTGAGAACACAATAAAAAATTTTCTTCAAATTGCACTAAACAGTTGTGAATATAGATCCACATACACTCACTTAAAGCTAGTGCACCTGCACAATTAAACAAATAAGAGTGCAGTAACAAAAGTGAGTCTCATGAAGAATGAAGGTATAGCCCACCATTCTCCTTTGAACCATTCTTAGTAGAGGTTGCTGAGCATTGGACCTGATAGCAAGAAACATCGCACTACAGAAAGCTCATATGGTTGAATCAGCTTAACGCAACAAGCTATTGAGCTCGACCAATATCAAGGCTCCCTGAAGGCTCTCGACATGCTGTCACGAACAGGCTCCATAAGGTAATCAAAGAAGGTGCGGTTTCTGGTTGTGATGTACACCTCCGCTGGCATGCCCGGCGTTGCTTTGAAGTTGAGGTATGTCGGAATTTTCTCACGATCCAGCTTCACGCGCGCCTTATAGACATCAGCAGAAACGCTCATCGGATCCTCACTTCGCAACGCATCAGCTGATACGTATACGACCCTTGCGTCCAACATCGGCGTAATCCGCTGGTTCAAAGCCGTCAGGCGAACCATTGCCTTCTGCCCTTCTTTCACGTTGTCAATCTCGGTGGTTTGGATCGACGCTTCAATAATAAGCTCATCCTGCAGAGGTAGGATTTCCATTAGATCCTTACCACTCTCAACCACACCACCTGCAGTGTGATAACGCATCCGAACAACAATCCCGCGAACTGGAGCTACAATCTCAACGCGCTGCAGAACATCTTGCGCAGCACGTATTTGCTCACTCACATCATCCAAATCAGCATTAACGACCTGAAGCTCTCCTACAGCAGTTTGCGAGGCCTCATTCTCCGCCCTCACAATTTGCGCCTTTGCTCTGGCGATACGCTCAGTCGCATCTCCAATCTCAGCAAGGATACGACCTTCCTCACCTTTGAGATTGGCCAGTGAGCGTTGAATGCGAAGTACGTCAGATTTCCGAATGAGGCCTTTTCCAAGGATCTTCTGTTTGGAATCCAACTCTTCCTGAAAGAGATCCATCTGCTCCTTCACAGCAATAAGCTGCGATTGGCCACCCTGGATCCTCTCCTTTAGTGCGTTGATACCTTGAGTAAAAATATCAATTTCACTCTGAAGTTTTCGGGTTCGAGCTTTGAAGGTCAGCAACTGGTTCAAAATGATACTCTTGATCTTAGCATCCTGCGCAGTGCTTAAGAGTTCCTTCGGCAGCACCAATGACTTCTGGCCTTTGGCCTCTTGCGTCAAACGCGCTTGAATAGCCTGAAGACGCGCTTGCCGGATCAACAAGCGCTCAAGGTTAGCCTTAGCTGCTGTCTCATCAAGTTTCACCAGCACTGCACCAGCAGCCACCACATCCCCCTCTTTCACAAGGATTTCCTTGATGATCCCACCTTCAAAGTGCTGAACAATCTTGTTTTGCCCAGTGGCAACAAAGGAGCCTGAGGCGACGACAGCCCCTGCCATTGGAGCACTGGAAGCCCAGTACCCAAAACCGGCAAATGTGAAAGCAATAATGATAAAACTAGCCAGTATGGGCGCGCGAGTTGTGCGAGGCACATCCTCATACCAGCTTCCATCAAGTATAAGAGCTCTAGTAGACATAAAAATCACCAAATAAGAAAAGCTTAAACTATTCAGCTGGTTGTGCTGCTGGCAGATTATGCCCCGGCGCATTTTGATGTTGTGGAATGCCGGGTCGCTTACCAGTTATCAATGGCATCACTTCATCACGGCTGCCAAAGGCAGCAACCGTCCCATCCTTGAGCATCATGATTTTATCGACACAACGCAGCAAAGCAGGCCGTTGCGTGATGGCAATAACAGTCATGCCATCTTGCTTTGCACGTTCAAGAGCCTGAGCAAGCGCCTGCTCCCCGATTGTATCCAAGTTAGAATTGGGCTCATCAAGCACCAACAAACGCGGATTATTGTAAAACGCGCGCGCCAATCCAATACGTTGACGTTGCCCGCCAGAAAGCGGAGCACCATCCATAGCAACCTGCGTCTCATAACCTTGAGAAAACTGAGAAACCATCTCATGGATGTCCGACATTTGCGCCGCTTTGAAGACATCTTCATCTTTGGCTTCACGGTTCATGCGAGCGATGTTCTCTTTAATTGTGCCCGGGAAAAGCTGCACATCCTGTGGCAGATACCCAATGTTTTCGCCCAGCTGCCGGCTATCCCAGTTCCGCAGATCCATCATATCAAGGCGCACATTGCCCGCCGTTGGAATAAGGGAACCAACCAACATCTTCCCAAGCGTGCTCTTGCCTGATCCCGAGGCACCAACCACTGCCAAAGATTCACCAGGAGAAAGCTGAAATGAAAGACCATTTAAGATCACGCGTTTGTTGGGCGGCGGAACAAACAGCAAGCGCTCAACACTCAACCGCCCAGCAGGATTCGGCAGGCGCAACCGATGTACATTCAGGGGCGAAGTATGGAGCAATTTCTGAATACGGCCAAACGCACTCTTCGCTCCTACATAGCTCTTCCAACCATCAATAATGCCTTCAACCGGAGCCAACGCACGACCACCAATAATAGAGGCAGCAATAATCATCCCCCCGGTTATTTCATTGGAAAGTGCAAGCCATGCCCCCCATCCCAACATCGTGATCTGTGTCGACAGGCGGATGAATTTTGAGATCGCAGAAATCAGGACGTTTCTGTCTTGTCCCATTATTTGCGCTTTCAAAGACTCTGCTGTCTCTTTACCCCAGATAACCACCCCTTCCGGGATCATCCCCATCGCATTCATGACCTGCGCATTCCGCGCCATTGCTTCAGCTTGCAGATTGGCACGCGAGGAAAATGCATTAGCCTTTCCAAACGGTACGGCTGTCAGCTTCTGGTTGATCCGCGCGAGCACAAGAAGCAACAGAATGGTCGTTGTCACAATCATCCCCAGATGCGGATGAACCAGATAAACGACGAACAGGTATATAGGAGCAACCGGTGCGTCCATGATGGTTAGAAGAACTGAACCTGTCAGAAAACTTCGCAGTTGTTGGAGATCGGAAAGAGCCTGAAATTCCTGACTACTGCCGTTGTGAGACGCTCGCGCCGCTGCACTCAAAACAGGCCCACCAAGGCGTGTTTCAACATCAACAGCAACTCGCATGAGCATGAAGCGCCGGAACATATCCAACAGCACATGTGCAAGCACAAGCCCGATAACAATAGCTGTCAGCATCACCAAAGTATCAACACTCCGGCTCGTCAAAACACGGTCGGAAATCTGAAATAAGTAAATTGGAACAGACAGGATCAGAAGACTGGCGCAAAACGAAAAGAAACCAACATAAAGCAGGTTTACCTTGGCACGCGCCAATCCATTCTGCATCAACTTGCGAAAATCAATATCTTCATAGGGTCCTCCATTCTTCTTGGAGGCGAAATTACCCTTTTGGCTGGCAAGCTTTTCTCCATGTGCAGGCGCTTGTTGAACACCATCCACCTGCAATGTTTTGCTCGCTTGGCCCCCACGTTGTCGGCTATTATTCTTTGTCGCTCGAGCTTTAAACATATATTCTCTCTATAAAAACCTATTAAAATCAAACAAGTATATCGGAGACCATGTCACTCTCACCCACATAAGGAACAAACGCAGGCGACGTTCCGGTTTCGCTACCACCGTCATTGCCAGTAAATGCAACAACTTCCGAAACCAGATCTGTATTTCCATTCAATGCTGTTTCGAGATCATCTTCTTCAGAGACAACGATATTGACTTTTATAACAATGTCTTCCTCTGAGTATTCGCCATCCAAATATTGAAAACCCGACTGACTATCATAATCAATGATAGTTGCTTTGTTGCTCGTCTTGTTACTTGAAGTGTCCAGATAACCCTCTTGGTCATCTTCAACGACCTCACCATTAATAACCTGCGTGAGAACACCATCATCCTCTTGTTCTTTATGGATCTTCACATAGTCCGCATCCGAGAGAACATTGATCTGCTCAATCGCATTGATTTGGTAATAATCACCAGTGATGTAGAGGACTTTCAGGTCAGTGCTCGGCAGGATCGGCAAACCACCTGTGGCAGAAGAGGCGGTATACTCGTAGTCCCCTGCTCGACCATCAATAGCGTCCACCAAACCGTTCACCTCAGAGGTCATCGGCTTCATCAGCGATCCGCCACCAATATTCTTAATCGTACCTTCATTGGTCAGCACATTGTGCCGTCCGGTCCCACTGATAGCTGCACCAGTCGCATCAATATAATCGGCATCCAGGAGGATATTTTTCTGACTGATGTAGTTGATGTCATAGTAGTTTCCAAGAACAACAATCACATCGTAATTCTGAATGTTATCAATCAACTGCGCCGCGTTGACCTGGGTGTTATCACCGGTCTGAACATAATAACCACTGTTGTTCAACTGGTATGAAACGCAGTCGTCGTCGGAAAGAAAGTTCTTCTGATTGACAATATTCAGGTCATAAAAATTACCGCTAACAACATCAACACTCATGGTGTAATCGGGATTGTTGTAGGTAACTGCGGAGGAAATAATGTACTCACCTTCGGAAGTCACATTGGCATCATTGAAGACAATCGTTTCATCAAGTCCCTGACCGACGACAGTGTCCGCTGGCAGATCTGTAGGACCATAATATAAGTTGCTCTGAATGATCGAGTTTGTGGCGTAGTAGTCCCCCATCACGACAGTCGAACATTTCAACTCACTCAGGTCTACAATCGAGGCAACATTGACCGCCTCATTGTCTCCAGTCGTCACATAGCTGCTATCGTTCTGTTCATCCTCAGAGGTATCATCTTCGGCCTGCTCATCCTTAGGCAGCTCACCAATATTTTCGCCACTTGTAAAAGAGGGATTGGGAGCATCATTTTCCACTCTTTGAACCAGCATCTCACCAATGGCATCAGCCGCACTTTGCGCATCACCATCATCAAAAATCTGATCGAGCGTATCCAGCTCAATGTCACTTGCAACATCAAGCAGTTGCTCCAGCAGTTCATCTGAGTTCCACTCAGGAATATCATTCCCGAACTCACTCTTGGACAAAAGCAAATCATCATCCGTCAGGGCATTTTCCTGAGCGAGGTTGATTTCAATGTCCGGCGCATAAATATCACGATAAGTGAAGGTGATTGTATACGTGTAGTCCAGTGTTTGACCACTATCTCCACCTTGCGGCAAGTCCGGGCCCGCACCTTCTTCAAACAGTACAACTTCAGAAGGTGGAGCAAACTCAGAAGCAGTACCGAGCGTCTCAACCGAATAAGGGAGACGGGCTTGTGACAGCGTCCCAATCTCTGGCAGCAGCGATGGAAGACTGTAGAATTTTTCATAGGGAAGGTCTGTGGTACCTCCGCGAGAATAAACCACTTCCACCGGAGTAATCACAATAGTGTCTTGGGCAAACCGTGCTTCGTCAAAGCTCTGTTCAGCTGTAGCGATACTATCAAAAATCTTCATGTAGCCGATAAAGTGCCAGCTCAATTCATTTATAGCCTGCGACAGCATAAAATATCCTAACAATTTCATATGGATATATAAAACAACCTGCGCGGATCACTCCGCGCAGGTCTTGTTTAGTTTGGATTATGCAAGGTCGTCTTCGCCAACCACGTTCACGGTTGAGGAGCCACCCACGACGTTGACATCAACAGCATTGGCCTGAACGTTCGCACCCATGACAATTGTCTGGTTAAAGGCATTCGCCACACCCAGAGCATCAGCAGTCGCAGCCGTAGAAGCCGTCACGCTGTAATCGTCACCAGTACCGAAGTCGAAGAGACTTTCTGCATCGTGAATGCCATCCGCAGACATGGCCTGACCACCATCAGCAACGATAGTCTGATCAAGCGTTCCATGGTTATGAACTTCAACATTGGTGATCGTATCTTGATCATACAATGCATTTGCCTGCTCAGCACCGAAGATGGTGTCAGTGCCATTCGCATCCAGATTGCCAAAAAAGCCGCCACCAACATCTGGGCTGCCAGAAGGTGTGATGTCCAATGCACCCAGACCGTCATCTTCTCCTGTGAAGAGAAGCGTATCGTTCTGACCTGTAACATCCAGCTCAGTCGAGTTGACCTGCTTGTTACCACCTGAGTACAGGCTCTGGTTGAAGGCAGATGTCTTCGCCGTAGCATCCGCAGAAGCAACAGCTTCCGCAGTTACAGTGTAGTCATCACCAACAGAACCATTAGCAACGAACGAACTCACTGGATCGGTAATACCGTCACCAGAGTCAGCATCACCACCAGTTGCCGTAACAGTCTGAGTTAGCTCATCGAAGTTTTCGACATCGGCTTCATCAATCTGGTCGTTGTCACCAGCAGTGTTGTTTTGTGAGAACAAGGCAAGGCTGTCAGCATTGCCAGCAACGGTACCGGATCGAATTGAGTTCGAAGCCCCACCCTCACTGTCATCACCAACGGAGATGACATTCTTGTTGTCTCCAACAATCTCGACATCTGCAGAGTTTACCTGCGCATTGCCACCGGTAGATATTACCTGGTTGAATGCTGAGGCTTCCGCAACAGCATCAGCAGACGACAAGGCTTTACCTGTGAGAGATGCATTGTCACCAACGTTCAACGCACCCTTCACATCTGTGCCATCAATACCACCGGAACCAACACCAGCACTCGCAGTACCACCTGTTGCGGTAACATCCTGCTCAACATTAGAGTAGTTAACAACATCCGCATCAGAAATACTGTCACCATCATAAATGGTATTGCTCTGATACCCGCCGAGGAGGGAGTCGGTTGAATCTACACCGCCGTTGTTAGCTGGACCAGTACCAGTTACAGATGCAAATGCTACGTTGGAGTCTTCGCCGGCAGACTGAACATTACTGCTTCCACCAGTTACGCTCAGATCAAGATCATTACTCTGAGCATTACCACCAGAAAACAGCTTCTGGTTCATGGAAGACGCAGAAGCAGACGCATCCGCAGTTGCTTGCGTAACACCAGTGATGGAAGAGTCATCTCCAACACTCGCAGCCCCCACATCTCCATCCCAGTCGGCAACACTGATGCCAGCACCACTTGTGGCTGTTCCGCCTGAAGCAGAGACATCCTGATCAACCATATCGCGATTCACGACATCAGCATCAGAAATGGTATCCTTGTCACCAAGCGTGTTTTCCTGCCACGCACCAGCTGCTGTGTCGGTATCAGACTGACCGGCAGCTGCTGCCTGACCAAACTGACCAAGTGTTGCATTGTCTTCACCAGATGCAGCAACGCCAGAGTTCGCACCTACAATGCTTGCATCGTAAGAATTGCTCTGTCCATTGCTACCTGAACTAAGAACCTGCTCAAACGATGCTGCAGAAGCCGTAGCATCAGCACCAGCGTTGGAAAGGCCACTTATGCTGCTGTCTTCCGCAACACCAGGAGCACCTTGAGCACCAATTTGACCATCCCCACTGGATGCAATGCCATCACCAGCAGTTGCAGTTCCACCAGTAGCAGTCACATCTTGAGTGGAATCATGGAAGTTACGAACATCACTATCCCAGATGGTATCGCCATCGTAAGCAGTGTTACCTTGTAGGCCACCTGAAAAACTATCGGTGTTCGTAGTTCCAACCCAAGTACCGTTTACTTCCGCGACGTCCTGACCAGCAGAAGCAACATTTACATCTGCGCCTGTGACAGAAACAGATGCAGAGTTGCTTTGAGCATTACCACCTGTCAACTGCGTCTGAGTGAAGGACTGAGCAACACCTGTCGCGTCAGCAGATGCTGAACTGGAGCCTGAGATGCTCTCATTTCCATCAATGTTGGTTGAGCTACCACCAGTCTGAACAATACCAGCTCCAGAGGAAGCAGTTCCACCGTCTACATCAACACTCTGAGTGCTATGGCCCCAGTTAGTGACGTCCGCATGCTCGATTTCATCAACATCACCAAGCTGATTGCTCTGATCACTCCACGAGGTTGTTGTGGTGTCATGATCGACAGGTGCAATCGGCTCAGACCCAGCAGTAGCTCCGCTCTCACCAGCTGCTGCAACAGCTTTGTTACCACCAGTAATATCGACATCGACGGAGTTTGATTGAGCATTGCCACCAGTTTTGAGTGTTTGCCCAAAGTTGATCGCAGCGCCTACACCATTCGCACTTGCAGAAGCACTGCCGGAGATGGAGCTATCATCACCAACGGTATCAGGACCGAGATTACCACCAAGAGCTTCAATACCGTTGCCTGCGGTCGCACTGCCAGCATCAACTGTGACGGTTTGCACCGCATCTGCCCCACCAGTGTTGATGACATCAGGGCTGAACAAAGTGTCACCTTCGTACATCTCATTTTCTTGAGACTGAAAGGATCGGGTATTTGTGTTGGTGTCACCTCTGCCAGCCAAAAGCGAAACAGGGCCTGCAGCAGCACCAGCATTGTCTTCACCAGCAATCGAGGCCGTCATTTCTGCGCCAGTCACAGAGACTTCAGCAGAGTTACCTTGGGCGTTTCCGCCTGTGGTCAATGATTGCGTAAAGGACTGTGCGACACCTTGAGCATTTGCAGAAGCCGCAGCAGATCCACTCATGTCAAAGTTACTATGCACTGCAGCAGAAGTACCAGAATCAAACGAGATACCGTTACCAGCATTAGAGATGCCGCCAGTTACATCAACAGTTTGAGTACTGTCATGCTCATTCCAAACATTCGCATCATCAATCTCATCTTTATCGCCAAGCGCGTTAGACTGATTACTTTCAGTGCGTGTCCCAGTTCTGTGATCGCCGTAAACTGATGGGTTGTCAGCATTTAGAGACGCAGTGGCACCGTCCTCACCAGCAGAAGCAGTAACCTGATTTGCTCCAGTTACACCTAACTCAGAGGCATTACTTTGTGAGTTGCCACCAGTGCTGACTTTCTGTTCAAAGCTTGCGGCAACACCCAAAGCGTCAGACTTGGCAAGCGTCGAACCAGTGATGGAACCATCATCGACTACGTGTTCCGCACCTAGACGGCCACCGTTCATGTCAATACCGTCACCAGCGGTCGCATCGTCACCGTAGGCTTCAATCTTCTGAGTGGAATGCCCGTCATTATGAAGGCTTGGCTCTAGAACTGCATCGGCATCGTAAGCTTCGTTAGACTGGTTAAAGCGAGCATTTGTGCCTGTTTCAGATTCATTAATAGATGAATTCCAATCGGCACTGACCTGAATACCAGCAGTCGCGTCATCTTCACCAGAGGTTGCCTGGCCAACACCAGTACCTGTAATGTCAAGACTTGCAGAGTTACCCTGGGCATTGCTGCCTGCAGAAATGTCTTGTTGGAAACCAACGCCAACAGCACTTGCTGAAGCAGATGCGACAGCACTACCGCTTACGCTTCCGTCACCACCAACAGATGCAGAAGATCCGATATGGTCAATTGAATTGATGCCATCATCACTAGATGCATTACCTGCTTTGGCTTTAACAACCTGCAAAGAGTCATCAAGATTGGCAACTTCAGGATTTGCAATAGCACCGTCAATGTTGCCACCACCAAAACCACCACCAACGCCATCATTCAGTTCATTTGACTGAGTGACACGCCCACGAGTGTTGGTATCTGAGTTACCAGAAGTGTAGTCAGTCCCACCGACAACAGCTTGAGCACCAGATCCACCAGCACCAGAAACATCTACATCTGAACCTGTGATCGATAGATCAACATTGTTGCCCTGCTCATTGCTACCAGTTTGCAGTGTCTGGTTGAAGCTACGTGCAAGACCAGATGCATCTGCTTGTGCAGCAGTAGAACCAGTGATGCTTTCATCATCACCAACGCCAACATTTGAGCCAGCAATATCAGTTGGTCCAGCACCAATGATGCCATTACCAGAATCAGCATCACCACCTTTAACTTTTACACGTTGCTCAGCATCACCATCATTCGTGACGGTAACATTATTGAGTGTATCAAGGTCATTCGCGTAGTTGGATTGGTTTGCACGAACCAGTGTATCCGTGTCGTTATCTGCTGCTGCCGCCCCTGCTTGATGCGCATTGACACCAGAGCCGTCACCACCAACGGTCGACGCATCAAAGTTTCCGCCAGTTACACTGCCGGAGACATCGTTGCTCTGCAGGTTCGCACCGGTCGCGATACCCTGATCAAAGGCAAGCGCAACACCCTGGCCATTAGCTGAAGCGGAAGAGCTCGCATCAATGGTCAGGTCGTCGCCAATCTGTAGTGCAGCGTTAATATCCTGAATGCCATCGCCAGCCTGTGCGATTGTATCAATCAGATCATCACGGTTCACTAAGACCTCTTGGTCTAACGAACCGTCATTAAACACTTCAGCGCTACTATCACCATTGTGCTCAACGACATCCTTATCACCGAGCGTATTATCCTGTTCCGCACGGATACGCGTATCAGTGCCATCAGTAAATGGATTGTAACCAGACATATCGTCTCCAAATATTCGGAGAACTGCCCTGCAAGAAGCCGATCATTTGCGTCAGCTGGTTGCCACAGGTTCTCCTGAGGATTGAAAAAATGTTTCATTCCATGATTTGAAGGATGTCTTTTCGATTTAGCTTTTTGATCAAAGATCAGAACAAGCAAATGGCTTGTAAACTCGGATAACCCCGAATTTGGACACAAGATTCCAGATCGCACAAATGTAAAATCTGTACGCTAAACAACACGTCGGCTTCAGAAAACGAAGTAACCGATAAAATATGCGCTGGTTCTGGAATTCTGGCTAAATTACTAACTAAATGCTCTTGCTAAAACGAATAGACTCCATTCCTCCAAACAAAACCTCCAGTAAAGAAGAAAGAATATTCCTCTTGGAAGCGGCGGAAGCTATACCACGGCCTAAAAAACAGACAAACCAAGAGTAATATCTGGTAATAATCAACAATACATTCAATTGAACTAGATAATAATTACTATGACAATCTAGGATATTAATAGCGAGTTAACGTTAGTATTCGCAAATTAGTGTTTTAAATATTACTAAAAAACAACTAAGCACTCCTAACAGGGAAGTGTTTATTGGTCTCAATAATGACAGTGTCATCTAAATCACATAGCAACCTGATCAAGAAATAGGTTTTCGGTGACCTATGTAATATGCAGTGAATTCTCAAGGTAGCTAAAACACTGTTTGAGTGTAAAAGTTATAAGTTTATAACCAAACTTTGACGACTAATAAAAGAACGCCATACTCTAATTTAAAGACACAATCCGCCCAGTAACTCACATTCCTGATCGCATAAATTTCTTCACAGGTAATTCAGGAATATCTTCAGTCACTGTGGCTTATGCTCCTTTAAATCTCAGGAATCATCGAGACTAAGCCTCATTTACTTCACCAACACTCCCCAGACATCCAGTCAAAGAGTCGCCAAGCAAAACCTGTCCATCATGCTCTATAAATAACGCTTTAGCTTTGCTACCCTTGCGTCAGAAACGTAATTATAGGCTGGAAAACGAGTATTCTCAGACAGGCGCGCTTTATGCACGATCAAACCTCTCATTCACCTGACTTTGACGAACTAGACAGAATTGCCCCCGACAAGGCTGGGCGGCGAAACCTCCTGTTCGCTTTGATTGGGAACATCAATTACAGCTGGTCCAACAATGAGAGCACGTTCATCTACATCCTGCAGCATCTCATGCAGACCGACGAACTCACCGCAACTCTTGTCTTCGGCACTCTCAACACAACGAGGGCAAGGCTGGAACTGATAGAACGCCTGGCAGACGCAAAGCTAAAAGATGTTGCCCTCAAAAAGAAGCTGCGCCGCATTCTTCGCATCTTCAACGAAAGTACCCGGCTAAGAAATGAATTTAGCCACGCAACTTTCAAACAGAACCAGCAAGGCGAAATCACCCACACCCATTCCATGCGCATTCAACGCAAGAATGGACAGATCCAGCTCGGGGAAATCAAGGCAGTCGACGACGCGCGCATCACCCAAATGGGAAATGCAATCGAGAAGCTTGTGAAACTCAATCGTGAGATCTGGGCATTTCTACCCGAGTTGCAGCAAGCAATGACACATACAACAGAAACTGAGGAAGGTCAGAGATCGTCCCACCTCCAACCTTCCTAATTTAATCTTTATGAAGAACTGCGCTTCCCGGCTGTAAGGCCAACCAGTCGGAAATATGCCCAATAAGGGACAAACCGTAGCAGTTTCAAAGCCGTAACAAGCGGGAAAGGAAACGCAATCTCAAAGCTCTTACGGTCAAGGCCTTTCTTGATCCGTTTGGCAGCCCCTTCTGCACTCACGATAAAGGGCATAGGCAACTTGCTACTTTCAGTCATCGCGGTCTTCACAAACCCGGGATTGATGACTGAAAGAGAGAGGTTCGCCCGATCAAAACTCGGTTTCAACGCCTCACAAAGATTGATGAGCGCAGCTTTTGTAGGGCCATAACTTGCAGCGTAAGGCAGCCCTCCATACCCACTAAGCGAGGAAATGATGGCAACGTGCCCGGAGCCGCGTTCTTTCAGCAATGGGAACAAGTTATGTATGGTCCGCACAGCACCAAAATAGTTTGTATCCATCGCACTGACGCAGACTTCCTCGGTCAATGTAGAAAGTCCACCAATGTGAAAAACACCGGCGCAATAAAGCGTCAAATCAGGCAGGCTGGCATTTTCATCAAAATCGTGGGCGGCTTGAGCTATCTGCTCATTATCCGTTACATCAAGCGGTAAACTCGTCACTGATGTGTATGTTTCTTTCAGTGCTTCAAGTCGATCAACCCGGCGGCCACTCGCAACAACCTGCCAGCCATCATCTGCGTAAAGCTTGCAGAGCTCTTCACCAATCCCTGAAGTTGCCCCAATAATCCAGACAGTCTTTTTTCGAGATGTCATTCGCACTCCCCCCAAAGCAACATTAGAATTCCCGTGGGAGGAGCAAAGCATAGGTCTGGCTATTGCTGCAACAACTTCTGCGTGCTCACAGCACACCAGCTCTCGCTTTTGTTTATACTCGCCTCACAACTGGCAAGGCTATCAGCCTCAGAAACAAGCAACTGACCTTTCTCAATCCTGTTGAGATAAACGAAACGCTCCGGCTTATCGCCTTCATCATCAGCACCCGGATGTTCAAACTCAGAGATATGAGCAGAGCTTTGATGGCAACCCGCATAATGGATCTTAAAGCGCGGCTCCGCCAAAATTTCCTTCAACGCGACAATGCCTTGCTGACATTCCCCAACACTATCTTTTTCAACGTAGGAAGCACCCACCTCACCATTCGGCCCCGCTGAACTCAGCAAAAACATGAGAAGCACGGTTTTCATGTGATGATATCCTTTTAAAAACAGCCCCACCGCAATTACGGCAGGGCTCTGAGAACTAGAAGACGACACTCGCAGAAATTTTAAACGCCCGGCCCGGTGCAGTGAGTTCTTCGACTGACGGTTTATAGTCTTGGTCAAAGATGTTCTCGACAGCTGCATGCACTTTTAACCTGTGCTTTTCATCGAAATCGTAGGAAAAGCCACCTGCCAGGTTAAGCGTGGCAAAACCGTCCGCTTCATCGATACCACTGCTATCCTTCTGCCGATGCTCGCTGGAGAAGCGACTGTAAAGATCCGCATAGGCTTCAACTCCGTTATCAAAGGCCCAGGACTTCATCACGCCTAGACGGCCAGATACCAACGGCGTGTCGGTATCAAAGGTGTTGGTTGCTCCGGAACTAAACTGGCGCCGCATCAAAGTGATATTGGCATATGGTGTGACCGCCAACTCAGCAAACTGATAGGAAGCAGCAAGTTCAAGACCCCAAGTCTTAGCCGCATCAATATTCACGTAAATATCTGAGTTTGCAGTGCACTTTGAACCATGAACTGCTGCATCACAATCAACCGATGTGATGTAGTCCTTCGCACCGGTATAAAACGCGCTCGCATCAACAATCAAATTTCCCCTGTCGAAACGCGCACCAATCTCTGCGGTCATTGACGTCTCTGGATCAAGGTCAGCGTTACCATAGATTTTTCCAGCAGGAGAGAATACTGAGCCCAACGTGCTTTGGAGGAGTGTCGGATATACATATCCCTGAGACACATGCGCTCTTAGCGCAAAATTCTCAAAGCCCGTATAGTTTAGACCCAAAGCACCCACAAATGCCTGATCGCTCTCATCCCGATCACCTGCAGTGCCTTTATTCTCACTCGCAACGAAGTAATAACGGCCACCAGCAGTTAGCGTAAGATCATCATTCAGATCCCACTCATTCTGAAGGAACGCAGACAAAGTCGTAAGTTTGGCCTCATCTCGCTCTATGATATTGACTGGAATGACAGGTCCGGGAACGCTGATAGTATTCGTACCAGTACTGAAGCTATCTTTATCCAACTGATCCTGGACAGCCTGAAAGCCGATTGAGGTCAATACGTTATCAAACAGGGTCAGATCAACCTGCCCATTCAAGCCGAATGTAAGCAGTTTGCTCTCAGTCTCATTCTCGCGCTTCATAACTGGCGCTCCAAGACGGGGAGGAGCCAGCTCATAGTCTACCAGAGCCACACGGTCAATCTGCTGGACGTATCCATCCAAATGGACCTTAGCAATGCTCTCACTTACATCGGTAAAGTCATAGAATATGCCAATTTTAGAACGGTCGCGCTTTGGCAAGTCCATATCAAACTGACGCATCACGAGCCCGATATCAGCAGGATCAGTGTAAACCTCACTTTCCTGCTCAAATCGTTCAGCCTTGATACTAAATTTATGTTGGTCACCAGTGTAGCCAACATAGGCCGTTACACTCTGGTTTTCAAAAGCACTACCTTCCAGCGTGCCATTTGCTGTTTCGCGATCACCATGTTTGGATTTGCTAGCAGAAAACCGATAGTCCCACTGATCAATAGTCCCAGCAGCTGAGCTGAACCCCGTAATACCATCAGTAGAGGAATCGAAGGCCGTTCCGATCTCTACCTGCACGGCACGATCGGCACCCTTCTTAGTGATAATATTTACAACGCCGCCGATAGCTTTCGAGCCATGCAGGACCGAGCCCGGGCCCTTCACCACTTCTATACGCTCGATATCAGACGGAGAAATCAGAAATACAGCACCATAAGAAGTATGATCAGAGATCTCTTGCCCATCTACGAGCACAACATTTCGCGAAGATTCTTCACCACGAATGCTGATCCGCTTCATACCTGCAACGTTGCTATCGATAATATTGATACCAGGAACATCACGCAGAACTTCAGTTACACTATCTGCAACAGCCCGCTCAATCTGCTCACTCTCCATCACAGCGACGGAGCGGGTTACTTCATCCAGGCTTTGCTCACTACGCGAAGCTGTGACGACAATTGGCCCGAGCTCTTGTGGCTCTGTTTGCTCCTGAGAATATGCACCGGACTGCAGTGCGAGATAGCAGATTCCGGTCATCAAGCCGGAGACAAAACCCTTGGACATCCCTACAACCTTTAATATGAGTTAATTACTCATATTATTGGATTGAGATATCTATCAATGTAAAAACCGCCACTCAAGTAAAATACATGAATATAATACTCATATTTGTGTCATTTTAAACACATCTCATGTTGCTTCTCCTTGCTTCATTTGATCTGGATCAAACAATCACACAGACAAGAGCTTCTGGCAGATGACAATCAGCAGCTTCGTCAACGGCTGATTCGACTCACTTACTTTGGTAGGAGTAAAGAAAAACCCACCTTCGAGAACTCTCAAAGGTGGGTTACTACTCTAGCGCCCTATGCAACTAGCCTAAGCGATGCTTAGTCATAAACAGCAGAGACGTTCTCTTTGTAAGCTTCCAGCGCGTTGGCTGGCAGGCTGTGGGCGATGCCTTGGTGGCAATCAATACAGGTCTTGCCTTCCTTGAATGCATCAGAGTGAGCGGCAGAGGCACGACCTTCCTGAAGAACGAAGTCCATGGAGTTGAACTCATGACAGTTACGACACTCGCGGCTGTCAGTTTTCTTCATTGCAGTCCAAACATTAGTCGCCAGTTGAAGACGTTTCTCCTCAAACTTCTCCGGACTATCAATGGTGCCCAGAGCCTTATGATATAGCTCTCTGGAAGCTTGTACTTTGCGAACCACCTTGTGCACCCACTCTTTCGGCACATGGCAATCCGGGCAAGTTGCCCGTACGCCAGATGCATTCGCATAGTGGGCCGTCTCGGTATACTCCGCATAAACATTTGCTTCCATCTCATGGCAGCCGATGCAGAATTCTTCGGTATTCGTCATCTCCATGGACCAGTTGAAACTACCCCAAAAAACCACACCGACAACAACACCAATCAGCAACAGAGCGCCTGCAGAAATTGTCGTTGCAGGATGTCTCAAAAACCGCCAGATCCGTTTGAACAAGCCAGATCCCTGATCTTTACTGGGAATTGCGCCTTGATTGCTCATATTAATTTCCTCCAGTCAGAAGTGCCATCTAGCGTTCGCTTGACGGAGTAAATTCATTCTCCACCAGCGGATCAGCATCGACTTGAGGAACATGGCATTGCGTACAGAACCAGCGTGTACCTGCAACCCGGTCCAGCTGACGTCCTTCACGGTCTGCATAATGTGTCATGGATAAGGTTGGCGCTTTTTTCTCCCCTGCATTAGCCCAATCATGGCACGTCAGACACTGGTTGACTTTCAGGTCGACCTGATAAGCCTCAGTCTTGTGTGGCACCAATGGTGGTTGCTGACGGAACTCACGGTTCACCCGAGTGTTTTGCGGGCGAGCAATCGGCTCGACGAAGACAGGTTCATCAACCTGTACACCCCGCAATGACTTTACCCCCTCTGCATGTGCGCTCAAGGCAGCAAAGCCGGTAAGGTGCAAAACCGCCATAATGGTGATAGCCTTCCAAGGCACTCCCGTTTTCATTTGTGACCTCCCATAGCTTTGGTCGTGACCGGATCGCGGGGGCCCGGTTCGATTGAAGTAGGTTGAATAAGTTGAGTATCGAAACGATGGGTGAAACTGAAAACATCCAGATCGCATACGTCGATACAGCGACCACAAGACGTACAGTCTCGATTTACAATCAGCGGGGTATCATCCCCTTTGCCTCGCAAAGCCGGAGAGATTACGTGGATCTCGGGGCAAACTTCGAAGCAGTCCATACAGTCATCACAGGCATCCCGATTTTTCGCAGAAACCCGCAGCAAACTCTTGGTGTTGAGCAGCCCGTAGACAGCCCCCATAGGACAAAGGTGCCCACACCAACCATGCCGGGAGACAAAGGTGTCGAATAAAAACACCATCAACACCGCAGCCCAGGCAAACCCCATGCCGAACACCAATCCGCGGTGCAGCAAGGTCACGGGATTGACCAGCTCATAAGCAAGAGAGCCAGATCCGGCAGCAACCAGCAGTGTCATGGCCAGCACCCAATATCGGGTGTGCTTTTTCGGTTGCCATCCTTTTTTCAGATCAAGCTTGCGGTGCAACCAGTTGGCGCTATCAGTCACCACGTTCATGGGACAAACCCATGAGCAATACAGCCGGCCGCCAAATACGGCGTAAAAGCCAACCACAATGGCAACACCAATCAAACCTGTCAGTTCAGGCCAATGTCCTGTCACCATCGTCTGCAGCAGCAGGAACGGATCTGTCAGCGGAAGGATATCCAGCGTCATGCTGGAGGTCAGTGTTCCTTTGACAATCCAAAGGCCTGCCCACGGCCCTGCGAGGAACAGAGCCAGAATGAGCAATTGCGAACTCCGTCTGAGCAACAGAAATCTGTTGCGCAGCACCCAGCTTCTCTTCTTCTCTTTTGGTACATGAGCGTCTAATGCATGAGTGGTCATGGCCGCCCCTTCCCTGGCTGGAACACGGGCTCAAACCCACCAGCATCCGGCACACGATCAGGCAGATCAATCACACCGGGAACCAACGCATTTCCTGCTTTGGCTTTTTCCTCCCAACCAAGCCGGTAGTGCTCAGCACTCTCAGCTCTGGCAATGCGGCGAGGAAGAACCTTGATTGCAGCTTCCGGCAACACACACGACTGCTCGCATTTGCCGCAACCCGTGCAGACGTCTGCATAGACTGTTGGCGAAAAGACTGCGTGACTACCGGTCCGCGTGTTTGGTGTCATTTCGAGTGTGATCGCTTCATCAATCAGCGGGCAAACCCGATAACAAACCTCACAACGCAAACCGAGGAAGTTAAGGCAGTTCTCCTGGTCAATCAGAACAGCCACACCCATATCAGCATCGTCGATATCGGTGAGAGAATGATCCAGTGCCCCTGTCGGACAGGCAGCAACACAAGGAATATCCTCACACATTTCACAAGGCACATCGCGGGCTGTAAAGTATGGCGTTCCTGTTGCCGGGCCAGTTTCACCAAGCTCGGCGAGTTTCAGCGTGTCATATGGGCAATCGCGAACACACAGTCCGCATCGCACACACGCACTCAAAAACTCTTCTTCAGAGAGAGCTCCGGGCGGTCTGATGGCGTCGGCAGGAAAAGCCTTAGCCTGCGCCTGATAGACCGTCAGAAACGTCGCAGCAACAGCACAGCCACACGCTGTGCGGGCCGCGTCGCCAAGAAACTGGCGACGCTTTGCACTGCTGAGGCCTGTCTTTTTGAGATCAGACATGGTTCTTATCCATTGCTGCTCAGAGGGTTGCTCTAAGCGCTTTCCACCTTACAAGCGCACTTTTTGTAGTCGGTTTCTTTCGAAATCGGACAAGTGGCATCGAGTGTAAGCTTGTTGGTCAACTGGTTTGCATCGAAGAAAGGCATGTAAACCAAACCTTTTGGAACCTTGTTCCGGCCCCTGGTTTCCAGGCGTGTCAGCACTTCACCACGACGAGTGGAGATAGTGACTTCCTGCCCTCTACGAAGACCACGCTCCCGTGCATCTTGCGGATGCATGAACAGAACAGCAGACGGGAATGCCCGGTGAAGTTCTGGAACACGCTGCGTCATGGAACCTGTATGCCAGTGTTCCAGCACACGACCGGTGCAGAGCCAGAGGTCATACTCGTTGTCTGGCACTTCTGCTGGCGGCTCATAAGGTGCAAAAATGATGTTCGCCTTGCCATCAGGCTTACCGTAGAATTTAACGCCCTCACCTTTTTTAACGTAAGGATCATAACCTTCACGGAAGCGATAGAGTGTTTCCTTACCATCAACCACTGGCCAGCGGAGACCGCGCGCTTTGTGGTAGACGTCAAAGTCAGCCAAGTCGTGCGCATGGCCACGCCCAAATTCGGCGTATTCTTCAAACAACCCTTTTTGAACGTAGAAGCCGAAGTCTTCGGACTCATGGTTATTGAAGCCTTCTTTGACTTCAGAGACCGGGAACTTATCGACAACACCATTGGCATAAAGCACTTCAAAGAGTGTCTTGCCGCGCAACTCAGGCATTTTGGCAAGCAGTTCTTCAGGCCAGACTTCTTCTGTCTTGAAGTACTTAGAGAACTCCATAACCTGCCAGACATCTGACATGGCTTCACCCGGAGCTTTCACCTGCTGACGCCAGAACTGGGTACGGCGCTCTGCGTTACCATAGGCCCCTTCTTTTTCCACCCACATAGCTGTTGGCAGAATAAGATCAGCAGCCATTGCTGTAACGGTTGGATATGGATCAGAGACAACAATGAAGTTCTCAGGATTACGATATCCCGGCCAGCCTTCCTCGTTCATATTAGGAGCTGCTTGCAGGTTATTCGTGCACTGAACCCAATAGGCATTCAGCTTGCCATCTTTAAGCATGCGATGATGCAGAACTGCATGGTACCCAGGCTTGGCAGGAATTGTTCCTTCAGGAATTTTCCAGGCAGTCTCACAGATTTCACGGTGCTTAGGATTTTTGACCACCATGTCTGCAGGCAGACGGTGCGCAAATGTTCCGACCTCACGGGCAGTACCACATGCAGATGGCTGACCCGTCAGAGAAAATGGACCATTGCCAGGCTCAGAGATCTTACCAGTCAGGAGATGAATGTTGTAGCAAAGGCTGTTCACCCAGCTGCCGCGTGAGTGCTGATTAAAGCCCATTGTCCAGAGAGACATAACCTTCCGGTTAGGATCAGCATAGATCTTCGCCAGCTTCAGAAGCTTTTCAGCCGGAACGCCAGACATTTCTTCTGTATACTCAAGCGTATACTTGGAAACGAGCTGCTTATACTCTTCAAAGTCAATTTTGGAGATCTTACCAGAACCAGCATTTTCGGCAGCCTGCTCGCGCGGATCATTAGGGCGCAAACCATAACCAATATCTGTCGCGGTTTTGGTGATGTTGACGTGCTTATTGACGAAGTCCCAGTTCACCGCATCATTTTCGATGATGTAGTTAGCAATGAAGTTGAGGATCACCAGATCGCTCTGTGGCGTGAACACCATGCCGTTGTCAGCAAGTTCAAAGCAACGGTGCTCAAAAGTGGAGAGCACATGAACTTCACAGCCCGGTTTGGTCAGACGGGTATCTGTAATACGGGACCAAAGGATTGGGTGCATCTCAGCCATGTTCGAGCCCCAAAGCACGAATGCATCGGCAAGCTCCATGTCATCATAACAACCCATTGGCTCATCAATACCAAAAGTACGAATGAAAGCAGCCACAGCTGACGCCATGCAATGACGGGCATTCGGGTCAATGTTGTTGGAGCGCAGACCTGCCTTCATAAACTTGGAAGCAGCGTAACCTTCCCAAATGGTCCACTGACCAGAACCAAACATACCAACGGCAGTTGGGCCTTTTTCCTTCAATGCGTCCTTGAACTTTTCGGACATGACAGTGAAAGCTTCATCCCAGGAGACAGGCTCAAACTCGCCATGCTTGTCGTAAACACCAGCGGTCTTGCGGAGCAGCGGTGTTGTCAGGCGATCCTTGCCGTACATGATCTTGGAAAGGAAATAGCCTTTGATACAGTTCAAGCCGCGGTTCACTGGTGCATCTGGATCACCTTGAGTGGCGACAACACGGTCGTCTTTAACACCCACAAGGAGAGAGCAGCCTGTTCCGCAAAAGCGGCAAACAGCCTTGTCCCAGCGTATATCGGAGGCTTTTCCCTGAGCCTCGGCAGACTTTGGTAAAGCGATGCCAGCCGCAGAAGCAGTTGCTGCAACCGCTGCTGACTTTATAATATCTCTGCGAGATGCCGTGATTGACATGTTTTGCCTCCCGTTAGGCCGCCTTCAAGTCAGGGTCGGTGTTTGGTTCGAATTGATGATAGGTAAGACCAGCGGATACAACGCCCGGCGTCCGGTGAATTTCCAGCACCTGCTGATCAGCGAAGGACTCTTCCGTATCCTCTGCAGTCACAACAAGCTGGCTCGTATCCTCTTTGGTGATATGAACTTCCACGCCCGGCAGGGCGGACAATGCTTCAGAAACCTCTTGGGTTTTTCCCGCTAAGCAACTAACGAGAACGCCGCAAATGTTCATAGAACCTCCTCTTGGAGTTTAATTTCGCGCATTTCGATGGATCCATTGGGACAGGCAACAAGGCAGGCACCGCACCCGGTACAGGCTTCACCGTCCAAATCAGGAATTTGCTGGCCGCCTAGGCCAAGATGAAATCGGATTGCCCTCATCTCACAAAAGTCCGCGCAGGCCCGGCACGCGATCTTTTGATAAGAAAGGCAGTTAGAGCCGATCGTTGCTTTCATCGCCCAGGGAGCGTCTTCGGTCTTAACGAGCGCTCCTTCTTTGCAAACGTCAACGCACGCTTCGCAGAAGGTGCAGGGTCCCACCCCAAAATCGACAACAGCCAATCGACTCCGCTCAGAAATTCGAAGGATCTTTTCAGGACACGCCGAAACACAATCACCGCAACCGGTGCATACATCGGAAAATTCAACTTTACCAATACTGTAAGGCGGACACGGCTTATCCTCCGCATACTTGGACATACCAAGAAAATGCCGCCTTCCCATCTGCGTTTGCATGATAGAATCAACTTCTCAACTGAACTGAGAAAAATATATCAACGAGATTACTTTTGTATTTTGATTGCAATCAAATTGAATGCTTCAGAAATACTAGTACGAATAACTCAAGATTTAAATTTAACTTGAGTTTACATCTCACGTTTCCGTGATAATTTAGCTTTCGTCCACATTTCAAATTACTTCAAACTAAACTAATTTAGTGATTTCTGAAGTAACATCAGTGCGTTCATCAAAGCTCCCCAAAATCCGGACCTGAAACCGACTATTTTAAAGCTGAAATTTTGTACTGCTTTTGTGGAGGCTGATGCACTTTGTAAAACTATTACGCGCACTCAAAAACACAAAGATTACAGTGGATTTCCGCGTACTTTTTCTTGGTCGTGTGCTGATGTTTTTTGCAAGTGATTTGCACTCTCGAAAACGAGCTATTTTTCTGAAAAAACAACGTCTTTAGGCTTAAAAATCAACGGACATTTCGAAGCCAACAACCCATGCATCAGAGATATTTGTCTGGCCATTTGGGTTCACCACATACTGCCCATCGACCGTCGTATAGAACCATTCCGTAAACTGAAAACGATGGTTCACCTCAAACACAAGTTCATAGGTCTGGCCTGGCAGGTCATCACTGAAGAAACCAAGATAAAATGCACCCGCTGTGATGTCGTTATCCCGGCTATCAAGCAGTCCTTTGTAGTAGGCACCACCACTCACTCCATAAGGCAAACTGTTGATGCTTTGTTGTGGTGCAAGCGTAAAAAGCCCCCAGAGATTAAGGCCTTGATCCGGTTGCTCTTCATAGACCATCTGGTTCGCTATGAAATAGAGCCCCCAGTTGCCCTCTTCCGTCGCGTTTGCATCGGTGAAAGGCGTGTAATCACTGGTGTCATAATAACCGCCAAGCATATACCGGCCTGGCAAGTAAGCACTGGTCTTCTCCTGCCCAACCAGAACCCCTCCTTCTGCAATTACCAACACGCCGTCTTCGGGATTGAACTTGAAGTTAAATCCTTGATCTTCGTTGTCCTGCGCATTCAAGTCCGCGTTGTATGCACCGACAGAAAGGTAGAGAAAGTCCTCCGGTTTCACTGTTCCCCGAACACCCCACTGGCTGAAAGGCGGAGTCGTAAATGAAGGCAAGTTTTCAAGGAGTTGGGCCGGGTTTCCATTGACAGCGCTGTTGACATAAAGCGGGAAAGCCTCACTGAACGCAAAGTCCGCCCCCGCAGAAAGTCGGCCTATCGCAATCTCCACCCGATCATTCGCCAGCATCTGCAAAATGTTCATCTGTGAGATACCGAAAACATCGCCTATAAAGATCTGCGCCACATCAAAAACGTTATTGATGTCTTCACCAGACAAATCTCGCCCAAGCCCCTGATATAAACCAAGACTGAAACTGGTTCCGCTCAAGCCCATCAGTTTTTCAAAGTCAAAGTTGATATTGGCCCCGAGCGCTCCGGCATAAGCAGCACTTTGCCGTTCTCCTCCAACCGGATTTGCCATGATATCGTGGGTGTAGTTCAACTCCGGATCGATACCCATATTGTTGAGCTTCGTCCGATACCCGCCCCAGTCTCCGGTCGCCGTCTCCCAATCACCCCAATTCAACGGCCAACGAGAGTCTTGCGCCTGCGCCACGCCGTTGAAAAGCACGTAAAAACAAAGAGATGCGAGCAGCAGGCAACGCCGCTTCATCAAACGTGCCAGTGATGTTAGGGCAACAGACGCTCGCAACTGTTGTTTCTCCTGTCAGGAAACACCAAATCAGATGGAACGCAGCACAACTCCAGCGGGACAACGCTATGCTGGCACATTAATTTTTGCTTCTGAATTGATAAAACTATCAATCAGAACAATCAGATGGCCACAGCGCACAAAAAAAGCGCGATCTTTGTAGATCGCGCTCGACTTCCGATGCTTGCAAAACAGATAGTTAGTCCAGCAAACCATCCGATTTATCCATGAGGTAACGGATATGTTTTGCAAAGGGATACGCAAACGGATAGCCCAAAACAACACCGCCAGCCATCGCAAGATAAGGTGACATCACTGGCCATCCAACCCATGAGAAAATCAGCGACAAAAAGAAGAGGTTGATACCGACCGCTCCAATACCCAGTGGGTAAAGATAGAGTGCCAACCTTCTTACACTGATGCGATTGCTGAGGTCTTCTTCACTCATCTGCCTTTTACAACCCGGTGCACGATATAAAGTGAGACAACAAGCATAACAGTAGCAAGACCAAACCACAGCTCAGCAGTCGCACTTTGCGGCTGAGGCACAGGACGTTGGTATCCGGAAACTGCAGCCATCGCGGACAAAGGCAGCAGACCTGCCATAAAGCCCATAACCATATAGAAAAGCTTCATAATCTAATACTCCCTTGTCAGGCTTCTATAAATATCCGGTAGCGCACGTGTCAGACGTTCCGGATTTGGAAAGAGCGTATAGCCACCTTTGCCAAAGATACGGGCAAACCAATCCTGCCCATCCTCATCAACAATCACACCATGAACGGCCATACCCAGTTTGCGCGCTTCACGAACAGCCATATGGCTGTCTTCAATTCCGTGAATGCCTTCATAGTGATCAAGATCGTTCGGCTTTCCATCTGTTAGTACAATCAAAAGCTTCCGCTGTGTTTGCTGCAATGCAAGCTGTGCGGTGGTATGCCGGATCGCCGCTCCCAAACGGGTGTAGTAACAAGGCTTGAGCCCGCCAATCTTTGCGATCACCTCATCCGTCATCGGCTCATTGAAGTCTTTGGCTTTGTTCATGAAAACCCGATCGCGTTTCAATGAAGAAAAGCCCCAGACCCCCAGATGATCGCCACTTGCATCAACTCCGCCAGACAAAGCAGCAAGCGCGGCCCCCGCAATCTCGATAACACTGGAATCACCAACAGCACTCTCAGTAGAACGGGATGTATCAAGTAACATAGCAACGGATAGGTCCCGCTCAACCGCACGTGAATCCTGGAAAATCCGATCGGATGCGTAACCTGAAGCCTTCAGATCAACCTGAGCCGTCACCAAAGCATCCAGATCCAGCTCGCTGCCTTCAGCCTGGCGCATCTGCATGATCCGCTTTGGACGCAATGCTTCAAACTGGCGCTTCACCTGTCGAATACGGCGCTTATGGTAAGGATCCGTCAGCAGCACGCTCTCATAATCAGGCTCGGCATCCTTCTCCAGAACACGGCAATGATCTTCTAAAAACTTACGTTGGCGGTGATCCCACTCAGGATATGTGAATTTGTCGGAAAGGCGTTCGTGGTCTGCATCTTCTGGAGACAAATCCAGATGCAGCCGCAACCGTGTCGCTGCTTTCCGCTGATTTTTCGAAAGGCTGATATAATCCTGATCATCAGCAGCTTTCTGCGCATTTTCCTCTTCGTCGTCATCGGTACTGCGATTGAGGTTCATGCTTTCTACCCAGGAGAGGATCGCCTCAAACCGGTGTAGAATAAAACTGTCTTTACGATCCGCCTGCTCCCGCTTTTCGCGTTTAGCTTTGCGTTTCGTTGTTGCACTTGATCCTTGCGGAGTTGGCGGAGCCTGCTCATCCGAGCGCTCTTCACCGCGCTCACCGTTGACCAGCTCGCTGGAAACCCAGATCGGCACAGGCGCAAAGGTGCAATATGCGTGCGGAGCTGTAAGCTTCCAGCGCTCATCAACACATTCCATCGCCTTGCGAATTGTTGCACTTGTGCTGGTGACAGCCCGCGGCCCGCCAAGCAACTCCAGAACAATTGCTTCAACTGCAGCTTCCCACTCAGGAAGGCTTGGACGCTTACGGGTTTGCAGAAGAAACTCGCAGGACTGACGGAAGAAATCATGGAGACCAACGCACTTGCCCCAAACACGTTCAATCGCCTGTTTGGCCAAAGCCAATGCCTGAACATCCGCCTGCAACGGATCCTCTGGTTTTGCCTGCACATCGCAGTTCGCTGCAAATGCAGCAAGCCAGATGTAATGGGCCCGGTTCATTTCGGCCTCTGGAAAAACGCCAAGAACCGGAGGAAGTCTCAAACGCTCGCCGTCGAACTCTGGCAGAAAGATTGTTTCTGCAGCATTGCCGAGCTTACGCTTTACGGGCATGCGGTAGGTTGAAGCCGTCGCCGGAGCTTGACTGATCTCGACTTTAGCTTCACCACCTAACCCGCGAAACACCACTTGCACGGAGGTGCGAAGCTTAGCCAGCTCGACCTCCATATCCTCATGGTGCACTGGAGCACCCAGGCTTGAAGCATAATCATGCCACAGATTACCTACGGCTTCTTCAGGCTCTAAAAACTCCAGTATTTGCTCTTTCATCAGGCTCACCCGTAAACAACTGCGATCAAATCACGAAGCGCAACCTGAACATCAGGCTCATCACTCAGTGGCTCAACAACAGAGTATTGCAGTGCTTTCTCGACTGGCATACCATCAGCAATCAGGGATGCAGCATAAATCAGCAAGCGAGTGGAAACACCCTCTTCCAGATCCAGGCTGGAAAGACCACGGATATGGCCGGCAAGACGAACCAAGGATTTGGAACGCTCAACATCCAGTCCGCTTTCTTTAGCAACGACCTGTATCTCGGTTTCCGCATCAGGAAAATCGAAGGTCGTGGAGAGGAAGCGCTGCCGTGTGGAAGGCTTCATCTGCTTCAAAACGTTCTGATAGCCGGGGTTGTAGCTGGCAACGAGCATAAAGTTCGGTGGAGCTTGCAGCTCTTCGCCAGTTCTCTCAATGATGAGACGACGACGGTTATCGGTCAACGGGTGCAAAACAACCGCAACGTCTTTCCGTGCTTCGATGACTTCATCAAGATAGCAGATCGCACCTTCGCGAACAGCGCGGGTCAGCGGGCCATCAACCCACTCAGTCACGCCGCCTTTAAGCAGGTAACGACCAATAAGGTCTGCTGCGGAAAGATCATCGTGGCAAGCCACGGTGTAGATCGGGCGACCCAGCTTTGCGGCCATGTGTTCCACAAAACGGGTTTTGCCGCAGCCCGTCGGCCCCTTCAAAAGAAGGGGCAGACCTTTGTTAAAAGCCGTTTCAAATAATGCACATTCATCGGCGATAGGCTGATAATAGGGCACATCAAAAACGTGGTTCTGTACAGTCATTAACGACCACCTTCCAGAACAGCTTGGGCTTCAGGAGTACTACCGGTCGTTGGTTTGGAACCAGAGTTCGCTGTGAACAATTCCTTGCGCGGTACGAGCAGGGAGTAGATGAACAGCAGAGCACCAATCACAACAGCCGCACCAGCACCGAAGCGCATGATGTAGAACACTGTCAGCTGGTCCTGTACAGACATGAAGTCTTCACCAACAACACGCTGCATGTGTGTCTGGATGGTTCCAGCAAATGTCAGCACGAAGGTCATGAAGGACATACCACCAGTCATGAGCCAGAAGCTGCCCATGTTGAGAACCTGGTTGTATGGGTTACGACCTTTAAGCAATGGCATTGCGTAAGTGAAGATCGCAAGGTTCAGAGCAACGTATGCGCCGAAGAAGGCAAGGTGACCGTGCGCTGCAGTGATCTGTGTACCATGTGAGTAGAAGTTCACACCGTGCAGAGTATGCAGGAAGCCCCATACGCCAGCGCCGAAGAACGCGACAGTTGCAGAACCGAGAGACCACAGCAGAGCTGCTTTGTTTGGATGGTTCTTACGACCTTTCCAGACCATGACGAAGGAGAAGGTCATCATCAGGAAGAATGGTATGACTTCCAGAGTAGAGAAGACGGAACCAATCCACTGCCAGTAGCCAGGCAAGCCGATCCAGTAATAGTGGTGTCCTGTACCAAGAATACCGGAGAACAGAGCAGTTGCTACAATGATGTAGAGCCACTTCTCGATCACTTCGCGGTCAACACCGGTGAGTTTCAGCATCAGGAAGCCAAGGATGGAAGCCATCACAAGTTCCCAGGTACCTTCTACCCAAAGGTGAACAACGTACCACCAGTACATTTTATCAAGGCTCAGGTTGTCTGGGTTGTAGAATGCAAACAGCCACAGCAGGGAAAGAGCCCAAAGGCCAATCACCAGAATGTTTGTGATCGCAGTCTTACGACCTTTCAACACGGTCATTGAGATGTTGAAGAGGAAGATCAACGCAGCAACAAGAATGCCGACTTTAACCCAGAGCGGCTGCTCAAGGAATTCACGGCCTTCATGGATACCCATGATGTAACTGACAACAGCACCCAGTGTACCAACCACAAGAATGATCAGCTGAATGTAAGCGAGCTTAACGGAGTGGATCTCACGTTCGCTCTCTTCCGGGATGATGAAGTAAGCCGCACCAAAGAAGCCGAGCAGAAGCCAGACGATCAGTGCGTTGGTGTGCAACATGCGAACGATGTTGAACGGCAGCAACTCCGAAAGGAAGTTAGGTGCAACATAAATCCAGCCAGCGAGCAAACCGCCCAGAACCTGGATTGCGAATAGGCCAAGCGCAGCTACGAAGTAGGCATACGCGACTTTTTGAGAACTGTATTTCATAATACCACCCCTTAACCAGCGTCGTTCGGTGGCCAGTCTTGCGTGTTGGTCTTGTCAGCCCAACGCAAGAATTCAGAGAGGCCGCGGACTTCTTCTTTGGTCAGATCGAAGAAAGGCATCTGGCGACGACCTTCGATGCGGCTCGGCTGAGCTTCCATCCAGGAGCCAAGGGTCTCAGCTGCATCATCCGGATCATCCAGCACGCCCCAACGTGTCATCACATTGCCGACTTCAGGAGCAAAGTAAGCGCCTTCCCCGTGCAACGTATGGCAGTTGATGCAAGCATGCTTTTCCCAAACGTGCTTTCCGAGGACAACCTCGTCAGTGAGATCAGCTTTTGAAGTCGATTCATTGACGACGTAAAGGTGGCTGTCGATTGAGAGCACGGCAAATATGCCTATGAAGAATAAGGATCCCCCATAAAAAATATTTCGTGCCCGCGATTTTGTAAGGAATTCTGACATCTACGGAATCCTATCGTGGTTACGGTCCCGAAGATGATAAAATTGACGCCACTGGGGAAGTTTGTGCTAGAACAACCTATTCGGTAATTACCGGATATAGGAGAAAAACACATTTAAAAACAATAGGATATAAAATCGAGAATACTGGTATTTATGCCTAGTAACACTCAGGCAATCGCTCAACGGTACTCAAGAGTCAGCCATTGGGTCCAAATCAGCCAGAGTCTTCAGCTTATTCATCTCCGTCACGATGACCTTTTTACGCCCGCTATTCACAATTCCTTGTTTTTCCCAAGCGCTTAGCAAACGGCTCACAGTGTACAAAGTTGTACCTGTCATCTCAGAGATATTCTGGCGTGTGAGAGGAAAATCAATTTCCATTCCCTCATCGGTGATGCGGCTGCTTTGGATTGCAAGCCTCAGCAAAGCACGTGCAACACGCTGCTCGACCTGCTGAGTTGCCAGTTCCAGAATGTGGTTGTTCGCTTCAGAGATACGCTCTCCGACGGTTTTGTAGGTTTCCGTCGCAAATCCATCGTACTTTTCGACAAACGTCTTCCAGAGACTTGTCGGCCAGAACAGCACAAGGCAGTCATCAATCGCCACAGCACTGGCTGGATAAGTCGTCCTGCCAATTGCGGAGGCAATGCCCATAAGCTCGCCACTGACGATGTGACGCGCAATCACCTGATCTCCGGAAGCCGTGGTGCGAATAACGCGCACATGACCGTCCAACAGCAGGAAGAACCGCTCAGCTGGCTCATGCTCTTCGAAAATAGCCTGACCCGCGCTGAAACGCTTTGGCGTTGCTGCGTCCAAAATCTCTCTGATATCAACGCGTTCCAGCTTTCGGAACGGAGGAATATGGGAAATAAGATTTTCGTCAAGACTTCTCAAAGAAGACACCGTAGATCAATTAGAAAACACCCAAGCCAATCTGCGAGTGTTTTAGCGTATGTACTCGTAGGATTAAGCCGGTTGTTTATAGCAGAAAACATTAAGAAATTCACAGTGAACTCATTGGTGTAGGCCATTTTCTGCACATGAGTTCCAACTATCATATGTGCGCTACGTTTTTTCCGCTGTGAGCCCCTGGTTTTGAAGGTTTTTCAACGTGTAATTCTCTCAAGAACAAGAACAATGGCAAGCCTAACGACACACCAACGGTGAACACAGCAAGAATCGGAAGCCAAAGACGCTTCATTCCAAGTCGTTGCCCTTCGGCAAAGATAAAGCCTATCAAAACCACCGCTGCAACCACCACATCAAGCCAGGCAAAAGCCGATATCTCGCCAGCAAATGCTTCTGCAAGAAGTTGCGGCAGGTTCAACCCGTTCTCAAGCAACCATGGCATAAACGCCCCGTACGGCAGCAGAAATCCCAAAATACAAAGAAGGCCATAAAAATACTTCATCTCTGGCTCCGCAACCAACAATCATCAAATCAACAAAGCGATCCTATTGAAGTTCTCCCTCCAGAACAACAAAAGCCCCACCACAAGGGCGGGGCTTTCAGTAGTCATCAAATGCTTCACAGATCAGCTGTCGCCGAAGAACTCCGCATCATACCCCATAGAGGCTTTGAGCAGTTCCTGCGTGTAAGCTGTCTCCGGTGTAGAGCTTCGCATCGCTTCCACATCCATCACCTCAACAACCTCACCATGCTGCATCACGGCAATCTCATCACACATATGCGCAACCACAGCCAGATCGTGCGTCACCATCACATAGGTAAGGTTATGCTCCTTCCGCAGATCAGCAAACAGGTTCAGAATTTCAGCCTGCACAGATACATCCAACGCTGAAGTTGGCTCATCCAACAAAAGAATCTCCGGCTCCAACATCAACGCGCGTGCAACAGCCACACGCTGACGTTGACCACCGGAAAGCTGATGCGGATACCGAAAGCGGAAATCTGCCCCAAGCCCTACGTCATCCAGAGCCCGAAGCACACGACCATCAATATCATCAAACCCATGTAATTTAAGAGGTTCTGACAAAACTCGGTCAACGGTATGGCGGGGATGCAAGGACGCATAAGGGTCCTGAAAAACCATCTGAATCTTGCGGGCAAAAACCTTGTCACGCTTATGCGAAACAGGGGCGCCGTCAATATCGATCTCACCATCCCAGCTCTCAACCAGTCCACACACAGCACGCAGTACAGTTGACTTACCTGAGCCAGATTCACCGACAATACCAAAACTACCGCCTTGCTGAACCTTGACGCTCACGTTTTTGACAGCCTGAAAGCGGTCCGGTCCCTCACCGAAATAGACGTTGAGGTCTTTGATCTCGAGGCGGGCGTCTTTTGTTGCTTCCGCAACCCATGGCTTACGTTCCATCACAGCACTATCAGACTCGGGCATCGACACTGACCTCCTGTTTCCAGCTGTCCTGACGTTGCAGTGCTTCAAGGCGTCCCTTGGGCTCCTCAATGCGAGGCAGCGCATTCAGCAACCCACGTGTATAAGGATGTGTCGCATTGTGCAGCTCACTGGCCTTACAGGTCTCTACAATACGTCCTGCGTACATAATGATAATTCGGTCACAGAAGGACGAGACAAGATTCAGATCGTGACTGATGAAGATCAGCCCCATTCCGCGCTCCTGCACCAACTTGTCCATGATCGCCAGCACCTTCATCTGCACAGTCACATCCAGAGCAGAGGTCGGTTCATCAGCAATCAGCAGCTTTGGATCAGTGATCAGCATCATCGCGATCATCACACGCTGCCCCATACCGCCTGAAAGCTCATGCGGATAAGAATTGAACACACGCTCAGGGTTGCGGATCTGAACAGCCTCCAACATCTCCAGAGCGCCCTGACGAGCCTCACGGCGAGAAGATTTGGTGTGCAGGCGCAGAGCCTCACAGATCTGTTTGCCAACCGTGTGAACAGGGTTCAGCGAAAACTTCGGATCCTGCATCACCATGGAGATCTGGTGCCCGCGGATTTTCCGCATCTGCCGTTCCGAATAGTCCAGCAGATTCTCACCATTGAACTTAATCGACTTGGCTTCCATCTGGCCAGGAGACCGGATCAGACGCAAAATACTCCGCCCGGTCATAGATTTGCCGGAGCCACTTTCGCCCACAATGCCAACGCGCTCACGCCCAACAGAGAACGAAATGCCACGAACTGCATCAACGGTACCGCTGCGTGTTGGGAAACGAACCCAAAGGTCCTCAACGCTTAAAAGCGTATCACTCATGGTTCTCTCCCCTAGCTCTGGCTCTTTTTCGGATCAAGAATATCGCGCAAACCATCACCCAACAGGTTGAAGCCCAAAGACACGATAAAGATCGCCATACCCGGCATGGCAGCAACCCACCAGTGGTCCAGAATGAACTTGCGACCAGCAGAGATCATTGCGCCCCACTCAGGCTCTGGAGGCTGAGCACCAAGACCAAGGAAACCAAGGCCGGCAGCTGTCAGAATAATCCCCGCCATATCAAGCGTCACACGCACAATGATGGAAGACAGACACAACGGCCATACATGCCCGATGATGATATGCATGACACCAGCCCCCTGCAAACGCACAGCGCTGATGTAATCCGCATTGCGAATGGTCAGAGTTTCGGCGCGAGCAATACGCGCATACGGAGGCCATGCCGTCAGACTGATCGCGATAATCGCACTCTCGATACCCGCCCCAAGCGCAGCAACGAAGGCAAGCGCCAAAATAAGCTTTGGAAACGCCAGGAAGATATCAACCAGACGCATAAGTGCCTGATCGACCCAACCGCCCAGATACCCGGCAACAGTTCCAATCAGCAAGCCGAACACTGGTGCTGTGAACGCTACAATGCCTACAATCAGAAGCGTAATACGAGAACCGTAAACGAGGCGGCTCCAGATGTCGCGGCCAAGCTCATCAGTTCCAAGCAGGTGACCATCCACCCCTGGTGCGGTCAAACGTTTGGCAAGGTCTTGTGCATTTGGCTCTGTTGTTGCCAGCAGTGGCGCAAAAATCGCCATCAGAACCAGGCTCAGAATAATCAGGAACCCGAGAAACGCGAGTTTGTTTTCATAGAGTTTCATCCACCCCATATAAAACTGCACAGCGCGCGCATGTCCGCGGGATGTAGGTGCATCAGAGGAGAGCCATGCTTTCAAGCCAGCTCTGTCAGGCACGTTAGATTTTACAGGTGCTGTTGTCATCGTGCCCTCGGATCAACCACTTTGTACATGAAGTCGGAGAAGAGATTGAGGCCCACAAAGATAGCACCAACCACAACTGTTCCACCCAGCACCGCATTCATATCGGCAGAAAGCAGAGCATTGGTGATGTAGTTGCCCAAACCCGGCCATGAGAAGATGATCTCAGTCAGCACCGACCCTTCCAGCAGGTTCGCATAGGAAAGCGCGATCACCGTAATAAGCGGGATCATCACATTGGGCAGCGCATGACGCCAGATCACAGCAGTCTCGGAAACACCCTTCACGCGCGCGGTGGTGATGTACTCCTGAGAGAACTGTTCCAGCATGAACGAGCGGGTCATACGGGAAATGTAAGCAATAGAATAATAGCCAAGAATACTTGCAGGCAGAATGATGTGGCTCACCGCATTCCAGAAGATCTCGATCTCTCCTGCAATCAGGCTATCGATGAGGATCATGCCTGAAACAACAGGAACAATATCTTCGTAATAGATATCGATACGACCTGGGCCACTAACCCAGCCAAGAATACCGTAGAAAATCAAGAGGCCCATCAAGCCAAACCAGAAGATCGGCATGGAGTAGCCAAACAGGCCAACAAGGCGGATCAGCTGGTCCGGCCAACGGCCTTCATTCACTGCGGCCAAAACCCCCATCGGCACACCAATGCCAACGCCAGCGATCGTCGCAAGAGTTGCAAGTTCCAATGTAGCTGGGAAAACGCGGGCAATGTCCTCAACAACGGGCCGCGCTGTCAGCGTCGACATCCCGAAGTCACCCATCGCCACTTGTTTCAAGAACAGCATAAACTGCACGTAAAGCGGCTGATCAAGACCCATGGCCTTGTACGCAGCTTCATAAATTTCCTGAGAGGCACGCTCACCAACAACCGCGAGAACCGGGTCAACTGGCATAACACGCGCAATAATGAAGGTGACGAAAAGAAGCCCCACCATAGTGATGGCAATGGAGAAAAGGCCAGCGATTAAACCTTTTAAAATCTTGTAGAGCGGCGAGGTAAACCCTCGCCGCGCCACAGTCGCTGTAGAGTCAGCGATGCTCATTTGTAATTAGCCAATCTTATTTTTTTACAGGCCAGAAGAATACGCCAGTAATGGCGCCACCCGGATTGAAGCCGGTTACGTTTGCAGCCATGGAGTTCTGTTCAATCTGCTGGAACATAACTGAGAATGGAGCTTCTTTCTGGAAGGTCTTCTGAGCTTGCACGTACATGCGGGCACGCTTTTCGCGGTCACTTTCCTGTACAGCCAGATCGGTCAGCTTGGTCAGCTCTGTTGCAGGGTAAGCGTTACGCCATGCCAGTTTACCAACGTGCTTACCTTCATCGGAGTTATCCGGGTTGTTTGCGAAGGTATCAGCATTTGTGTGTGGATCTGGGTAATCCGGACCCCATGCACCTACGTAGATCTGGAAGTCACGAGCGCGGTAACGACCAAGGATCTGCTTGCCAGTTCCCTGTGTGATAGACGCGCGAATGCCAGCCTGACCAAAGGTGTTCTGCAAGCTCTGAGCAATTTCAACGCGCTCAGTCGCATTACGAACGATGAACTCAACATCGAAACCATCGGCATAACCTGCCTGGTCGAGCAGTTCTTTAGCTTTTTCAACGTTCAGTGAGAATGGAGTGTCCTTCAGTTCGCCCATATAGGTCTGCGGAAGGAACGCCTGCTGGATAGTGTACTGACCCTTCAGGAAAGAACCGGTCATGCCTTTGTAGTCAACGAGATACTTCAGAGCTTCCGCAACCTTTGGATGGGACAGCGCCTTATCCTTCTGGTTGAAGGAGATGTACATCAGACGACCACGGAGCGTGTCTTCAACCTTCAGATCCTCGTTGGTGGAGATCGCAGCAATATCTTCTGGAGACAGGTGACGGGCAACATCAACATCGCCTTTTTCCAGCATCAGACGCTGAGAAGCAGATTCCATCACGTGGCGCACGATAACGCGCTTCATCGCAACTTCACCACGCCAGTAGCCTGGAACAGCAGTCAGAGAATAAGACTCATTTGGCTTCCAGCTCTGCAGCTTAAACGCGCCAGAACCAGCAGAATTTGTTTTCAGCCAGCCGTTACCCCAGTCGCCATCAACTTCATTGGACTTAACCAGCTCACTATCAACGATAGAAGCAATTGCAGAAGTGAAGCAGTTCAGCACGAAAGAAGGAGCGTACTTCTTATCTGTCGTAATCTGGAAAGTGTTTTCATCAACGGCTTTGATTGTCTCACTCATGTTTTCAGGAGTGAAGCCAAACTGCGTAAGAATGAAAGACGGTGTTTTCTTCATCGCAACGGCACGGCGAAGGCTGTATTCAGCATCCTTTGCAGTAACAGGGTTGCCGGTGTGGAACTTGATGCCCTCACGCATTTTAAAGGTAAAGGTCTTGCCGTCCTCTGAGATTTCCCAGCTCGTTGCCAGACCTGGCTCATAACCTTTGGACAGGTCAGCTGGGTTCAGCTGTACCAGACGGTCATACATGTTGTTCGCCATGTCCGTACCGGAAAACTCAAACATTTCCTGCGGGTCGAGCGAAATGATATCGTCAATACGGCCAGCAACAATGAGCATGTTAGGTGGTGTTGCAGCACCAGCCTCAGAGATGATAGCGCCAGAAATTGGCATCGCCACGCTTGCAGCAAGCGCCAGCGAGAGAAGACTACGCTTAAATTGCATTATAAAATGCTCCCCTATTTATAAAATGCCTTCACATCGTTAGTCGCGCGAAGGCGAAAGAATTGTAACCGCATCTAAGTGCAATCACTGATTAAATTCTTTCACTTTTTAAGAATGGGAACAAGTACCCTTGGTTGAGCTCAGCCAAAGAATGCCAGGTACCAGCTCAATCCTTGCTTGATTCTGGACGGCTAACCTTGCGGTTTCTGCCAGTAATCAAACCTCCCCTAACGGACTAGTCAATTGGTATGATCAAGCCTGATTCAGTCTAAAAAAATCAGCTATTTAATCGTTTTAAGAAATGAAGAGGCGTCTCAGAAAAAGTAAACGCTGCACACAAGGTGCAGCGTTGGAACTCTATGCCAAATTGGAGTGAGCCTGTGAGCAATTTTATTTATCACGCACCCTCAAGAGTTGCAGTATTTTCATGTTGACCTAACGTCCCCAATTTAGAAAACGCGAATCCGTCACCGCCAAACACATGCGCATGGCTGCAATCCAGCTTCACTTTGCAGCTCTCACCAGCCCTCGCAGTAGCATCACCCCTGCCCTGAACAGTGATCAAAGAGCCGTCAGTCAAGCGCACATGCAGGAAGTGGCTCTCGCCAAGTTCCTCAATAACCTCGACCTTCCCAGAAAGCTCGCCTTCCGTTCCGCTGCCCATGTGCTCGGGACGAATACCAAACTCAACCTTATCGCCAACAGCAAGGCCGGTCGGATCAACGACAACCTTCACAGGATCAGAGCCGATAACCGACAGCTCAACACCGTCTTCAGCAACACTTGTCACCTGCGCTTCAATGAAGTTCATCTTCGGCGACCCGATGAAGCCAGCCACGAACTTGTTGCGTGGACGATGGTACAGCTCAAGCGGGCTACCAACCTGCTCAATCCGGCCAGCATTCAGCACCACAATCCGGTCTGCAAGTGTCATTGCCTCCACCTGATCGTGGGTCACGTACACCATGGTGGCGTCCATGTCCTGATGCAGCTTGGCAATCTCAATACGCATCTGCACACGCAGCGCCGCATCAAGGTTGGAAAGCGGCTCATCGAATAGGAAGACCTTAGGATTACGAACAATCGCACGGCCAATCGCCACGCGCTGACGCTGACCACCAGAAAGCTGCTTCGGCTTGCGTTCCAGCAACGGAGTCAGCTCAAGGATACGAGCCGCCTCCATCACCTTCTCTTTGATATCCTCTTTTGAATGCTTGGAGAGCTCAAGGCCAAAAGCCATATTCTCATAAACATTCATATGCGGATAAAGAGCATAGCTCTGGAACACCATGGCTATCTTGCGTTCCTTAGGAGAGCGCTGGTTCACCAGATCTCCATCAATGAACATGTCACCATCAGTGATGTCTTCAAGCCCTGCAATCAGGCGCAATAAAGTCGATTTACCGCAGCCGGATGGCCCGACAAACACGATCAACTCGCGATCTTTGATCTGCAAGTCAACGCCGTGGATGATGCGGGTTGACCCGAAGTCCTTGACGATACCCTTGAGTGTTACATCTGCCATGGTGTTGCCCTCAGCTTAGTTCTTTGAGATTTGCAAGTAAGCCACTTGCCATGCAGGCAGGTTGAGTGCCTCGTCGTCCATTTCCGCACTAAATCCATGCCCCTCCAGCAACGCAGCAGAGCAGTACGCTCCCAGAGCAACACGCATATCATCATTTGTCAGGTTGAAGACGCAAAGTACTTGTTCACCTTCATGCTCACGCACAAACGCCAGAACATCTTCTCCCAGATCAACAAAGTCCAAAGACCCCTTTTGCAGAACCTTCTGGTCTTTACGCCACTGCAGGTACTTCGCTGTCCTGCGAAGTGGAGAAGCCTCATCTCCAGCCTGAACTTCCGCACTGTGATCCAGATGGTCTTGCGCCATCGGCAGCCATGGCTTGCCAGTGGTAAAGCCACCGTCCTTGGTCCATGCAATCGGCGTACGGCACCCGTCACGACCTTTGTACTCAGGCCAGAACTCAATACCATAAGGATCCTGCAGGTCTTCCAGAGCCACATCAGCTTCTTTAAAGCCCAGTTCCTCACCCTGATAAATGCATGGGCTACCACGCAAGGAAGCGCTCAGCGCCATCAAAGCTGGTGTCGCCACCTGAGGATCAACATCAGCAGGAAGCCGTGATCCCATACGCTTCACATCGTGGTTGGACATCGCCCAGCTCGGCCAGCCCTCAGTCACAATGTTCTGAAGGTTGGTCACCCGTTCACGCACATATTTTGCAGTTGGCGTATTGGAAAGCAGATCAAAGCTGTACGCCATGTGCAGGCGCCCCTCACCAGAGGTGTACTGCTTCATGATCTCACTGGCTTCATGCCCTGCACCGATTTCACCAACTGTGGTGGTGTTCTGATACTCGTTCATCACAGCCCGTAAGCGCTCAAGGAACGGCAGGTTCTCTGGCTGCGATTTGTCAAACTTGTGGTCCTGGAACGCATAAGGGTTCACACCAGTCACATCTGCAAGGCTATCTGGATCCGGATAAGGCGGGTTGTCACGCAGCTGCTTGTCGTGAACGTAAAAGTTCACGGTATCCAGACGGAAACCGTCAACGCCCAGCTCCAGCCAGAACCGACCTGCATCAAGCACGGCCTGCTGCACTTCCTCGCAATGGAAATTCAAATCCGGCTGAGAACGCAGGAAGTTATGCAGGTAGTACTGACAACGACGACTGTCCCACTGCCACGCAGAACCACCAAAGATGGAGAGCCAGTTGTTTGGCGGAGACCCATCAGCCTTCGGATCAGCCCACACATACCAGTCAGACTTGCTGTTGGTTTTATTGCTGCGGCTCTCAACAAACCACTCATGTTGCTCAGAGGTGTGTGAAATCACCAGATCGATCAGAACACGAATGCCCTTACCATGCGCTTTAGCCACCAGCTCTTTGAAATCATCCAGAGAGCCGAACATTGGATCAACGTCTTCATAATCAGAAACGTCGTATCCAAAGTCATCCATTGGCGACTTCATGAAAGGCGAAATCCAGATCGCATCAGCACCAAGATCGGAGATGTAGTCCAGCTTCTCTGTAATACCTGGAAGGTCACCAATGCCATCGCCATTGCTATCTGCGAAAGACCGCGGATAGATTTGATAAATGACTGCGCCCCGCCACCAATCCGGATCGTTCGCCAGAACGCGATGGCTTGTATTTTCGTTTATTGGGGTAGAGAGGTTCATTCCAGTTATCCTTTAACCGCACCAGCTGTAAGACCAGCGACGATTTTTCGTTGAAACACCAGGACTAGGACCACGATCGGGACGGTCACTAGTACAGAAGCAGCCATGATATTGCCCCATGGCAGCTCGTATTCAGTTGCGCCGGACATCAGGGCAATCGCCACTGGCACGGTGCGAACTTCGTTGGATAGAGTAAAGGTGAGCGCGAACAGGAACTCGTTCCACGCACCGATGAAGGCAAGCAAACCGGTGGTCACCATGGCTGGCCACATCAACGGCAAGAAGATCCGGCGCACAATGGTCAGCGGAGAAGCCCCGTCAACAACCGCAGCCTCTTCAAGCTCCTTCGGCAGTTCCTTCATGAAGGTCGTCAGCACCCACACAGTGAACGGCAGGGTCAGCACTGTGTTCGGGATAATCAAACCCGGCAGAGAGTTGTAAAGTCCCATTGAGCGGATCAACTCATACATGCCGGAGAGGATCGCCACCTGCGGGAACATGGAGACAGACAGGATCGTCATCAACAACAAGCCACGGCCCCGGAAGTGGATACGAGCCAGCGCATAAGACGCCGTCACCGCAATAATCAGCGACAAGACCACAACAGATGTCGCAACAATCACCGAGTTCAGAATATTGAGGCCAAACGGCTGCTCTTTGAAGATGGAGAAATAGTTCCCCATCGTGAAGGATGTTGGGAATACGGACGGATTGAACAACTCCTGCCCGCTCCGGAAACTCGTGACAATCGCGTAATAGAACGGGAAGACCGAGAAAATCACGACCACAACAACCAGAGTGTAAAACAGAATAGACTTCATCTGTCTGTTCATGATTGTTCTCCTTCACCGGACTTCAGCCCGCCTGCCACCACGGTAATGGTCGTCAGCAAAGCAATCACAATGAACAGCAGCGTTGCAGCCGCAGAGCCATAGCCAACTTCCTGGAAATCCACCAGCTGCTGCCTTGCATAGACTGACATGGACATGGTCGACGTAGAGCTGGACGTCAGCACGTAAATCAGATCGAACACACGCAGCGCATCAAGACTGCGGAAAATCACCGCAACAATGATTGCCGGACGGATCAGCGGCAACGTCACCTTGAAGAACACGCGGATCGGGTTGATGCCGTCCACGCGGGCAGCCTCATAGATATCACCCGGAAGCATCTGAAGGGCAGCAAGGGTCAGCAGTGCCATGAACGGTGTTGTCTTCCAGACATCCACCATGATCACAGCCCACATCGCGGTGGAAGGATCAGCCGTCCAGGCAATCGGCTCAGACAGAATGCCGACACCCAGCAAAATTTCGTTGATCACACCAAACTGGTCGTGAAGCATCCAGCCCCACATCTTGGCGGAAACAATGGTCGGGATCGCCCAGGGGATCAGAACCGCAGCACGCACAAGGCCACGGCCTTTGAACTCTGCATTCAGGATCAACGCAATGAGAAGCCCGAACAGAGTTTCAAAACCAACAGAGATGACAGAAAACCAGAGAGTATTCCAAACCGCATTCCACCACTCGGCATCAACGAGAACGCCATAAGCCTCTCCGTCATAATACGAGAGATAGTTCTCAAAGCCGATGAATTGAGATTGGCTGAGATCTGTGAGGTTTGCGTCGGTAAAACCCAACCAGATGGTGCGAAGCAACGGCCAGCCTGCAACAGCGGCCAATGCAATCATCATGGGGGCGAGAAAAAGCCACGCGGCGCGCAATCTGGCAGAGCTCAGATTGGAGCGTTTTGCCTTACGAGTGGCTGTACCATCCTGCTGAAGAGCAAGGGTCATCCTCTGATCCTTGGTTTCTTTATTTCAGGGAAACTCCAAGGAACCACCCAGGAGCTCGGTTCAGTGTTGCGGCCATCGGGAGGCCGCAACACAGATCGCAAGTCTAGGGAGGAGACTTACCAGCCTTTACGCTTGATGCGTTTCAGGTTCTTTTCAAGCTTCGCAAGGGATGCCTCTGCTTCGGTTTTACCGGAAAGCACGTCATGCACTGCATTGTAAAATGCATTGGAAACTTTGTTGTAGTTAGAGCCAGTTGCACGGGATGGGCGTGCCACAGCATTGGTGAAGGTGTCTTTCAACTGACCCATGAACGGGCTTGCTGCAAGAACATCCGCATCAGAGTACAGCTCAGCAATGGTTGGGTTGTAAGACCCTTCAATAGCGCGCTGTTTCTGGCTCTTCTTGCTGGTCAGGTGCATAACAAGACTTGCAGCGGCTTCAGGGTCTTTGGAGTATTTGGAAACAGCAAGCTGCCAACCACCAAGAGTACCGGTCTGCTTTCCGTCTTCACCACCCTTAGGCAGAGCCATCACACCGATTTTGCCTTTGATCGGAGAATCGTCAGCCTGACCGAGAGACCATGCATAAGGCCAGTTACGCATGAACACTGCATTACCGGACTGGAACACACCGCGTGCATCTTCTTCCTGATAGGAAAGAACACCAGAAGGTGCAATTGTGCCGGTCCAGCTTGCTGCAAGAGACAGAGCTTTTACAGCTTTTTCGTTGTTGATGGTAATATCACCATCAGCGTTCACAACATCGCCGCCGCCAAAGCTGTCGACCCACTCAAGAGCGTCACAGGTCAGACCTTCATAAGCCTTAGCCTGATAAACAAAGCCCCACATTTTATTATTGCCAGCTGCGCGTTCAGCATCCTGAATTTTTTTCGCGCTTGCGGTCAGATCACCCCAGGTTTCAGGAGCCTTTTCACCATGCTTTTCGAGCAGGTCTTTGCGGTAGAACAGCAGGCCAGCATCAGTGTACCAAGGCATAGCAACCAGCTTGCCTTTGTAGGTGTTGTTCGCAACGATTGGTTGGAAGTGCATGTCCTCTGCGCCATTGGAATATGGCTTCAGATCAGCAAGGTGGCTTCCCAGAATACCCGGCCAGATAACGTCAATCTGGAAAACATCAATATCAGAAGAACCAGAGCTCAGGATCTGCTGGTACAGCGCCAGCTGCTCGGTAGATGATGCAGGTGCAGCGAAAAACTTAACGGTGTTGCCAGTTTCTTTGGCCCACTCGGTTGCAGCACCTTTACAGAGCTTAGCACCCTGACCAACGCTACCACAAACAACGGTAACTTCAGCAGCCATTGCATAACCCGCAACGCCAGCCATACCAGCAACAGCAACAGCAGAACCTAATAATGTACGACGGATACCCATAATGGGACGCCTCCCTGTTTCGTCCATGGCCCTTGGTTCAACGAATTCCCAATCGTTGTCCGGCCATTAATTACCCCTCCAGAGCGAAGGGCTCCCCAAACACTGGTCATCTTTCAAAAGATTCCCAAAGCGCTTTGAGACAAGCAAAGTTTAGTCACCGGTCTAAGTCAATAGTAAAAATCCGTAGGAACTTTTGTGAGGCTGTCTATCTGGCGTCATATTTTGCAACGCAGCACCCACAAAATAGCTGAATTCTCCTAAGTTTAGAGCCCATCATATGTGGTATTTTACTGCATCTCTGAAAAATATCAGTTTTCCACTGTCTCCGTTACCGCTCCCAAAGCGCTTTGGAAAAGACAAAGGTTCTACTGGATTTTAGGGAGACTTCTGGGCTAGATTTCATCCAAGCATGCGGGAGAAAAAGGGGCTATAAACAAGGCGCACAGCAAGTTTGAGCCATTGAATTATTATGAATCTTAAGAGTTTAGCCAATCATCTCGGTCTTTCACAAACCACAGTCAGCAGAGCTCTGAACGGGTATTCTGACGTGTCCCTCGCCACCCGAAACCGTGTTTCGGAGGCAGCAAAGACCTATGGCTATCGTCCCAATGTCAACGCACGCCGTCTGGCAACCGGACGCTCCTGCGTGATCGGCATCGCCTTCCCCACTGACATGAACATGTTTCTCGACCCGCATTTCATCGAGTTTCTGACAGGTCTTTCTGAGAAGGCATCCGAGCTTGACTACGACATCATGATCTCCTCCTCGCAGAGTGAAGAAGTGGACGTCTACCGCCGCTTTGCGGAAAAAGGCACCGTTGATCTGGTGATCCTGTCCAACGTGGACCTCAGCGAAGAGCGCATCCGTCTTCTGCAAGACCTCAACATGCCGTTCATCGTCCATGGCCGCACTGCCACCTGTGATAGCTACTCGTACATCGACATCGACAACTACGGTGTCTTCCACGAGCCCACAAAGATGCTGCTGGAAATGGGCCACGACAAGATCGCGATCCTCAACGGCCATCCAAACCGTGTCTACGCCATTGACCGGCTTAACGGCTGGCAGGATGCGTTGAAGGAACGAGGCGTCACGCCGAACCCGGATTATATGCGTGCAGGCGCTATGTCAGAGGAAAACGGCTACACCTTCGCCATGGAGATCTTGCAGCTCGAGAACCGCCCGACTGCCCTGCTCTGCTCAAGTGTGGTCATGGCAAAAGGCGCGTACAGAGCCTGTAACGAGCTCGGCATCAGGATCGGTTCGGAAGTCTCCATCGTCGCCCACGATGACAACGTGCCCCTCGCACAAGCATCTGACATGAACCCGCCACTGACCGTCACCCGCTCACCACTGCGCGATGCAGGTCGGGAGATCGCGATCATGGCAATGAACTACCTCAAGGGCACAGACATCAAAGAGCTGCAATGCCTGTGGCACCCGGAACTTATTTTCCGCAAATCTGTAGGCGCACCGCCACGCACAGACATCTAGCCTAAGGAATTTACTCAGTTCCTTGAATGGGATCATTGCCATACAACTTGAGTCTGAGGCTATAGTGTAACGTAGCTGCACATTCAGGTTGGGGCCCCTATGCCGACGCCAGTATTTATTGCTGAAAACACGACAAAAACCTATGTCACCAACGAGGTTGAGGTGCGCGCACTTCGCGGTGTCTCCATGACACTCTTTGAAGGCGAAATGGTTGTGCTACTAGGGCCATCCGGCTCTGGCAAATCCACATTCCTGAACATTCTCGGCGGGTTAGACAACGCCACCTCCGGCACGGTCTCGTTCATGGGCAAAAACCTGACGGACTTCAGCGAAAGCGAACTGACCCGCTATCGGCGCGATTACGTCGGCTTCGTCTTCCAGTTCTACAACCTCATTCCCAGCCTCAACGCATGGGAAAACGTGGCTCTGACAACAGAGATCGCCAAGGACCCGATGGACCCACAGGAAGCCCTGGAACTGGTCGGCCTCGGCAAACGCTCCTCCCACTTCCCGGCGGAAATGTCCGGCGGTGAACAGCAGCGTGTCGCCATCGCCCGCGCCATCGCCAAACGGCCAGAAGTCCTGCTCTGCGATGAGCCCACTGGCGCGCTCGACACCAAAACCGGCACGCTGGTTCTGGAAGCCTTACAGCGCATCAATCTGGAACTTGGCACGACCACCGCAATCATCACGCACAACACGGCCATTCAGCAAATGGCGAACCGTGTTTATGTCTTCAAAGACGGCGCAATCGAGAGCACGCACGAAAACGAAACACCCAAGCAGCCTTCGGAGGTTGCATGGTAGTTCTGCCCGTCCTTGACCGAAAAGTAATCCGTGACTTGAAACGCCTTTGGGCGCAAGTGCTCGCGATTGCTTTGGTCATGGCCTGCGGAGTGATGACGCTGATTCTCGCACAAGGCGCCTACCGCTCCCTCAGCCAGACCCAGGAAACCTATTACGATCAATACCGCTTCGGCCACATCTTCGCGCAAGCCGTCCGTGCACCTGATCACCTGAAAGAGCGCATCGCAGCCATTGATGGCATAGCAGCCGTCGAAATGCGCATTGTCCGCTCCGCCATCCTCGACATTCCGCAGATGGCAGAACCCGCCGCTGGCATTGCGCTTTCCTTGCCCTCAGGCAGAAAGCCCGCCGTCAACCGCCTCTACTTACGCGCAGGCCGCTTGCCGGAAGGCTCTCGCACCAACCAGGTCGCTTTGGATTCCCGTTTTGCCAAAGCGCACGGCCTCAACCCCGGTGACACTTTCAGCGCAATCTTGAACGGCAAGAAGCTCAACCTCGAAATCACGGGTATCATCCTCTCCCCCGAGTTCATCTACGCCCTCGGCCCCGGAGATCAGGTCCCCGACGACCGCCGCTTCGCCGTCTTCTTCATGGCCCAATCCGCCATGGAAGGCCTGTTCGACATGAAGAACGCGGCCAACGACATCTCCCTGAGGCTGCTCAGGGGCGCCTGCACACCTTGCGTACTGGAACAACTCGACCGCTTGCTCAAGCCATACGGCGGCACCGGCGCGTATAAACGCAAAGACCAGCAATCCCATGCCTTTCTGGATGCGGAGCTCACCCAGCTCTCCGCCATGGCGAAAGTGCTGCCTCCCATATTCCTGCTGGTCTCCGCTTTCCTCGTCAACATGATCCTGTCCCGCCTGATCGCTCTGGAGCGGGAGCAGATCGGCCTGCTGAAAGCCTGCGGTTACTCTTCATGGTCCGTCGCGGGTCACTACGCCAAACTCGTCTCTTTCATTGCGCTTCTGGGCGTTGGAATCGGCTCCATTGCTGGCAATTACATGGGCAAGCTGATGACCCAAATGTATGCGCAGTACTTCTCGTTCCCATTCCTCGTGTTCGATGAAAGCCCGGACCTCTACCTTATCGCCGCCGCCATCTCGCTACTCGCTGCTTTGGGCGGTGCGCTCTCTTCCATCATGAAAGCCGCCCGCCTGCCGCCCGCAGTCGCCATGCGTCCACCTGCGCCACCACGTTTCCGCAGTTTCCTCTCGCTCAAGTCCAGGCGTGTGCGCATCCTGTCCCAGCTCAGCACCATGGGCCTGCGCCATCTCATGCACAATCCGGTGCGCAGCCTGCTCACCAGCCTTGGCGTCTCTTTCGCACTGGCCCTGCTCGTCTCCGCGCTGTTCCTGACCAACTCCATGGACCACATGATCAATGTGGCCTTCAACAAAGCAGAAACCGCAGATGCCCGCCTGACACTGGCAGATGACAAAGCCCCCAGCGTGCTCGATGACATCCTGCGCCTGCCCGGCGTTCTCACCGCAGAAGCCTACAGACAAGAACCTGTCATCCTGCGCTTTGGTCCCAAAGAAAAGCGCGTCGCCATCACAGGCCGCCCAATCAACGCCAATCTCTCCCGCATTCTGGACCTTGATGAGCGCGCTATTGAAATGCCCCGCACCGGTCTCATGCTGCCAACTCACCTCGCCAACCAGCTGGGTGTAAAGCCGGGCGAGATGCTCACCGTAGAGTTCACCAAGCACAACTCGATCCTGCGGCAGGTTCGGGTCTCAGGCACCGTCACCAGCTACATGGGCATCTCCGCCTCCATGCACATAGACGCGCTGAACGCCCTTGTGCCCACAGGCCCGCGCATCTCTGACTTGGCGATCAACATCGACCGCACACGGCTTGATGATCTCTACGATGCTGTCAAACAAACACCGGGCCTCGGCGGCATCGCCATGCAGATGCTTTCTCGCGAAAAGTTCCGCGAGCTCATGGACCAGAGCGTCAACTCCATGCTGGTGGCCTACATCACCATCGCAGTCATCGTTGCCTTTGGCGTGGTCTACAACGCCGCCCGCATTCAGCTGTCAGAGCGGGGCCGCGAGCTCGCCAGCCTGCGCGTCATCGGCTTCTCTAAGCAGGAAGTGTTCCACGTCATTCTGGTGGAAATGGCCATGATTGTTCTGCTGGCACAGCCCATGGGCTGGCTCATCGGCTATGGCATGGCAGCGGGCATGATACAGGGCTTCGCCAGTGATCTCTTCCGCGTGCCGCTTGTGGTGCTGCCAAGCACCTATGCCATCGCCAGCTTTGTCATTCTCACAGCTGCACTGGCCTGCGCACTCATCGTGCGCCGCCGTGTGGGCAAACTTGATCTCATCAAAACCTTAAAAACGAGGGAATAGGAATGAACGGTAAATACGTCAAACGAGGCGCATCTATTGCTGTCGCCCTGCTCGTTCTTCTCCTCATTGGTTGGGCCTTGCAGGAAAAGCCAATCTCCGTTGAAACAGCCAGGATCACCCGCGGCGACCTGATTGTCACCGTGGAGGAAGACGGCAAAACCCGCGTCAAAGAGATCTACAAAATCTCCGCCCCAATCGCCGGACGGGTCGACCGTTCCCTTCTCGAGGTCGGCGACAAAGTATCCCGTGGCGAAACCACAGTCGCCACCATCAACCCGCTCACCACCCCGTTCATGAACGCCCGCACCAAGGCAGAAGCCCTCGCCGGAGTTGAAACCGCCAAAGCTGCCATCTCCTTGGCAGAAGCTGAGCTTGCCTCCGCCAAGGCAGAACACAAACTGGCCAAGTCAGAACTCATCCGCGCCCAGCGCCTCAACCGCTCCAAAACCATCTCCGATGCTCAGCTGGAACGCGTGGAAATAGATGTCACCCTCAAAGCTGCCAAGGTCCAAAGTGCAGAGGCCCAGATCGCCCAGCGGAGCAGCGACCTGCAAAGCGCCAAAGCCCGCCTGATCGAGCCTCACATCGCACAGGACCCAGAGCGTTCAGAGGAACTTGCCGTACGCATGATCACACCCATCAACGGCGTCGTCCTCAATCTGGCAGTTGAAAGCGAGCAGACCATCCAGTCTGGCGCGCTCCTGATGGAACTGGGCGACCCTGCCGATATCGAGGTGGTTGTTGACCTGCTCTCCACTGAGGCCGTCAAAATCGCAGAGGGCGCAAAAGCAACTCTGGTCGACTGGGGCGGCAACACCCTGAAGGCAACCGTCCGCCGCATTGATCCCGCAGGCTTCACCAAGGTCTCAGCCCTCGGCATCGAAGAACAGCGCGTCAACGCCATTCTGGATCTGGAAACCCCAGCTCTGGAACTCGGCCACGGCTTCCACCTGCGTGCTGCCATCGAAACATGGCACGGCAAAAACGTCCTGCGCATCCCCATGACCGCCCTCTTCAGAGAGGGCAATGACTGGGCCACCTTCAAAGTCATCAACGGCAAAGCCCAACTCCAACTCCTGACCATCGGCGCCTTCAACCAGGACATCGCCGAAGTCCGCTCCGGCCTCACCCAGAACGACACCGTGATCCAGTTCCCAGGAGATACGGTCTCACATGGCACGGCAGTAACGGCGGAGTGAGTATCATGACATCAAACTCAGAGAAGTACTTGGAAATACTCGGACTTTCACCATCTAGCCACCAAGAAAATAAAACTAAGATCGAAACCGCTTTTACGACAGCTCTCGACACAAGAAAGTTTGAAATACAACTCTATTGGCAAAGAGCAGCATACTTTTGGGCATTCACAGCAGCTGCTCTCACAGGCTTTGTAGCAATTCAAGCAATAACAGAGCTTAAGGTAACAGACGCACTTTCATTATTGATTGCTACCGTAGGCCTTTTTACAGCGACCGCATGGCATCAAGTCAACAAAGGCAGCAAAGCATGGCAGGAGAACTGGGAAAATCATGTAGATTTCCTGCAGGGGTATGTTGTTGGTGAACTTTTTGAAAAAGTACTAATGCAACAAAGCATACAGCTCTTTTCTGTTTCTCGCATTAACAACCATATCAGCAGATCAATGATCTTTTTTTGGTTTGCTTTAATTCTGGCATTTGGACCCTCAGTTTGGGAGCAAGCAACACTTTCTAAAAGAGCAGGCTTGTACACAGAAGTCGCTCTTGCAAACATTTCACCTCATAAGCCCGAGTTAAACATAGCCAAACCACCCGTTTCCATTTCAGTTAAGAGCCCATCCGTCAGTGTAAAATTTGAAGAGGCCTATGAGCAAAATACTAAATTAAACGATACCGCTGTTGTGATCACAATTGCTGGACTTCTTTGGAGCGCATTGCTCTGGAGCGGTTGCTTGGGTGTATCTTCACAAGGCACACAAGCTAGGAGGCTTAATTTAGAAAAGCTCAAGGAGCCTAAAAGGCGGTTAAGCTTCTTGCAAAAGCTCTTATCTAACATCTATTTGAAGCGAAAATTTTGGAGTATTTGTAAGTTTACATTCACGATTACAATAATCGCGGTAAGTATGCTTGGAATGTTCTACATTCGCTCCTGATTGCCATTTCCACCCCAAATTTAAACCACCTTAAGAGCCACCTTCTCCGCCGCCTCTTTCTCCCGCCGGGCCAATTCCAACTTCCACCAGCGATCTCGCAGGGTGACGCGGTTTTCGCGGTAGCGGTCTTCCAGCACATCCATGTGGGCCACACGGTCTGTTCGGAAGGCGCGGAAGTCCTTGCGCAGTTCACACCACGCCACGATCATTCGAGAATGTGCAAAGAAAGTCAGGCTCAGCGGCCATATCAGGCGCTCGCTCATCTCACCCTGCGCGTCCTCATAAGTCAGCCGCAACTTGTTCTGCCCGCGAATAGCCTGTCGCACATCCTTCAGCTCAATCCGTGCTGTGGGAATAGGTTCCACCCCGAAATCCGGCGCATAAAGCGGGGCTTCAATAAACTCGTCCCGCGCTTCGGGAGACAGCACCGCCGCAATCTTGGCAATCACATCGCTGGCGGTACGAATAAGCTGCTCATCCCCACGCACCTGCACATGGCGCAGGCCCATCATCACCGCTTCCAGCTCATCACTGTTGAACATCAACGGTGGCAGATCATACCCCTCATCCAGCACATAACCGACACCCGCCTCCCCGCGGATCGGCACCCCAGTCGATTGCAGGCTGACAATGTCGCGGTAAAGCGTGCGAACAGAGATTTCCAGCTCCTCCGCCATCGCATCGCCGGTCACCGGCCCACGGTGACGTCGCAACAATTGAACGACCTGCAGCAACCGATCTGCCCTGCGCATGTAATCCTCCGGAAAGTTTCGGCCAGAAATTTTGGGAACGCCAAACACTCCTGACACAATGCTGTCAGGAGCACCTTGCTACCAATCCCCCACGAAACACAAGCGGAGAAAGCAAATGCTCACACATCACAAATTCAGCGCCAAACTCGATGGCGTCAGCGCAAGCCCGTTTTGCCTGAAAGTAGACATCCTGCTCGCCATGGCAGGCCTCTCCCACGATGTTCTGGAAGGCCCGGCAGCCCTGCAAACCGCCCCAAAGGGCAAGCTGCCTGTCATGAAGGACAACGAAGAGCTCATTGCCGATTCTGAGTTCATCAGACGGCATTTGGTGGTCAATTATAACGCTGATTTTTCAGGAGGTTATTCTGAAGCCGAGCTGGCTGTTGGGCACGCCTTCATGCGCATGGCAGAGCATTCTTTGTACTTCGTAACCGTCTGCACCCGCTGGCTGCCAGATGAGAACTTCGCCATTATTGAAGACCAGTTCTTCGGTATCTTGCCACCAGAAATGCGCAGTTCTCTTGCAAACGAGTCTCGCAAAAGCGTCATCGCCAAAGTCAACAACCACGGCTACGGTCAGCACACCTGGAAAGAACGCCTCGCTTTGGGCCGTGCAGACTTGCAAGCCATCTCCACCCAGCTTGGTGACAAACCATACCTGCTCGGCGACCGTCCCTGCTTTGCTGATGCCGCCATCGGCGCCCAAATCCTCTGCACCCTCTCCAACCTGCCCTTCTCCGGCTGGAGAAAGACCACCGAGCAGTTCCCCAACCTCGTCGCCTACGCCAGCCGCATCAAAGAAGCCTACCCGGAGGAAGTAACCGAACCAGCTTAATCAACACCCCCGCCGGATTGGTGCATCCGGCGGGGCATTGATTAGTCATTGCGACGCAGCCAATACTATCTCGAGAAAGGCCAGAAAGCATATCGTTTTTTGAACCAAAAGCCTTTCTTAAGGAACTTTAGGTCACGCCCCAAGTAATTTTGGGCAAGACTTGAAACTGCACCGTTACTCTCTGCATCTCGTAAGCTCAATAACCTTTCAACCTCAGGCACCACACCAAGCAAAATTAGTTGGATATAGTGATCAACTAGAAGATCGCTGCACGGCGGATGCATCTGGTATCTGCTGTGAAGAACTGCATACAGAAAGTACCGGCGTTCTTCATCTCTTTTGAGTACCTCAAATTCCTCTCTAGAAATCAAGAACTTGAAGTTCTTATCATGAAAACCACTAGAGACTGGCATGGAATAGATCAGAGTGTCTCCTGCGCATTCGACGACAGGTTCCCACGACTTCTCTTTGAATATATAAGCACTCTCCAAAATATATCCTTGTCTAAAAACCCCGCCGAACATCCTCATCCGGCGGGGCTATCTCACTCCTAAAACATCGCCGCTAAGCGTCTTGCGTCATCAGCTGCTGGTTCTTGCGTGCCATCACTTGCCGCAGCACAACAGGCAACATAAGCGCACCGCCGATTGCCATGGTTTGCAAGCCCGGCGCGACGAAGAACATCGCCGCAAAGGCTGTCCAATACCGCTCTAGCTTATTCAGACCAGCCAGCATGTAGCCAGAGAACGCCACACCCAGCAGACCAATGCCACACATGGCACCCACCAGAGTTACGGTCAGGTCGTACCAGGTGAACTCCGGCGTCACCAACAGCAGTGCTGGAGAGTAAACGAACACAAACGGCACAAGCGCCTTTGCGATACCAAGACGGAACGCCGTGTTACCTGTCTTGAACGGGTTCGCCCCAGCAATCCCAGCACCCGCATAAGCAGCCAGCGCCACAGGCGGCGTGATATCCGCCAGCACACCGTAGTAGAACACGAAGAAGTGCGCCACCAGCGGCTGAACGCCCAGCAAGGCAAGCGCAGGTGCAGCAATGGAAACCAGAATGATGTAGGTCGCCGTTGTCGGAATACCCGCGCCCATGATGATACAGGCAACTGCCGTAAACAGCAGCGTGAAGAACAGTGTCAGCCCATTCTGCGTCACATACTCAGCAAGCATACCAGACGCAATAAATCCGCCCAGATCAGACGCCGCCTGTGTCACCACAAACGAAAGCCGGAACCCCGTTCCCGTCAGCGTCACCACGCCAACAATAATGCCAACAGCCGCAGCAGCAGCCCCAACAGCCAGCGAGTACTTGGCCCCAGTTGCCAAGGATTCAATCAGGTCTTTGAGTCCCATCCGGTTATGCGGGTTTAAAATCCCAACAACCACACAAGCAGTAATCCCCCAAACCGCTGCAAAGTCAGGCGTTTTACCGGAGATGATCAGGTAAACCAGAATGCCCAGCGGAATGACGGAGAGCCAGTGCTGCTTCATCACCACCAACGCTTTCGGCAGCTCATCCTTGGTAAGGCCGCGCAAGCCAAGGCGCTTGGCTTCCAGATGCACCATCACGAAGATGCCGAAGTAGTGCAGCATTGCCGGGAACATCGCCGCAAGCAGCACCTCGCGGTACGGGATCTCTAAAAACTCCACCATGATGAAGGCAGCCGCCCCCATAATCGGCGGCGTAATCTGCCCACCCGTTGATGCCGTCGCCTCAACGGCCCCAGCGAAATGCGGCGGATACCCAACCTTCTTCATCGCGGGAATGGTGAGTGACCCTGTCGTCACCGTATTGGCAATGGAACTGCCGGAAATCGTGCCCAGCATGGCAGAGGAGAAGATCGCAACCTTCGCAGGCCCGCCTGCATAGCGTCCGGCAATCACAGAGGCCAGATCGATAAACAACTGCCCAAGGCCAATGCGCGTAGCTAAAACACCAAACAAAACAAACAGGAACACATACTTGGCAACCACCCCAATGGCGATGCCGTAAATGCCCTGGTTCGTCATGTAAAGGTGATTGATCAGCCCCGTCCAGCTCGCGCCCGGGTGCCGCAGAGCGCCCGGTGCGTACATGCCAAACACGGCATAGCCAACGAAGATCAACGCAATCAGCGGCAGCGTTGGTCCGACGGACCGGCGCGCTGCTTCCAGCACCAGCATCAGCAACACGGTGCCCATAAACACATCAATCGGCGCAGGAGCCCCAACACGGGAGGCAACCGCCTCAGCTGGTAACAACGGCAAATACATTGCCGCAGCCACAGCCATCACCGCCAGCACAATGTCCCACAGATGCACACCACTCGGGCGCCACCATGCATTAGGCGCAGGCTGACTGCTCGTGCTCTTGATGAAGCTGAAAAGAACAAACACCAGCCCCAGCACAAACGAAAGGTGAATGCCGCGATGGACAAGCTCTCGAATAAGCCCGAAGCCGGACGCGTAATAATGATAGAGCGACATGGCAACAAGTGCCGCTGTTATAACAACAGCAAGCACCGGACCAGCCGCTCGGAAGGTAAGGTCTGGATCGTATTTCCGTTCCAGATCCTCAAGGGATTGATCTGTCGTATCCTGAGACATCAGCCCTGCGTTTCATTTAGATTGAAAACAGCAGCGCCCGGCAGATATCTACCGGGCACCGCAAAATCATCAAAGATGGCGAGGTCTTACTTGATCAGGCCAGCTTCTTTGTAGAAACGCTCAGCACCCGGATGCAGCGGCACACCAAGACCGTCCGTTGCAGTTTCCATGGTGATGGTTTTGCCTTTGGAATGGCCAACATCCAGCAGCTTGCGGGTCTTGTCGTTCCACATCGCTTTGGTGATGTTGTAGATCAGCTCGTCATCTTCTTTCGCACTGGTGATCCACTGCGCACCAACAGTCAAAGTGGTTGTTGCATCAACACCCTGGTAGGCACCAGATGGAATGTCGGAGCTTGCAAAGAAGCCGTATTTCTCAACCAGACTTTCAGCTTCCGGACCAGTGATCGGAACGATCTTGATGTCTTCAGCAGACGCCAGCTCAACCACAGCACCTGTTGGGAAACCAGCAACCACGAAGAACGCATCAACCTTGCCGTTACGCAGAGCTTCCGCCGCAGCAGAACCCTTCAGCGCTTCAGCAGTGATGTCAGAGGTGGAAAGGCCATAAGCTGCAAGGATCAGGTTCGCATCCGTGTATGTGCCAGAACCCGGCTCATCCAGAGACACGCGCTTGCCTTTCAGGTCAGCAACAGAGTTGATGCCGCTGTCAGCTTTTGCAATCAGATGGATATGCTCAGGGAACAACGCTGCGATGGAACGCAGATCCTTCATCGGCTCTTTGCCTTCCATGGTGCCGGTACCGGAAAACGCCCAGTAAGCAACATCAGACTGCGCGAAACCAGAGTTACGCAGGCCAGAGTTGATCGCATTCACGTTATCAACGGAACCACGGGAAGAAACAGCAGAAGCAATCAGACCCGGTACACCGCAAGACCCACCAGCATCACACGCACGAGAGCCCGGAGGATTGGAGATCGCATTGGCGATCATGCCGCCAACCGGGTAGTAAGTGTAAGCTGTACCGCCTGTGCCAATGGTAAAGAACTTAAGGTCCTGCGCCAAAGCCTGACCAGAAAACAGCGCCGCGCCGCCAACAATAGCTGCAGCTGTCGCCAATTTAGTAATGGAAGATAGAAGCGTCATAGCCCCCCCCGGGAAATATACGAGAGACAGGATATTCTACGGCGTAGAAGCGCCATAAAATCGTCTGCCCCAAACACTATGAGAAGTCTGAGCAGTCACCGGAAAATCAAAAAGGACGCTCGACTGGTGTAATGAAGTGAACAAGAAATATTCACGCGAATTAGAAAACACGCTTCAACCAGAGATCGCAAGCGAAATACGAAATTTTTCGTAGGCAAGCGCAAGAAAATGTAATTTCAGGTCATTCCAAACACGACTGGCGCATGAATATGTCAGACAAAGTCTGATTTCGGAACAAAAGCTACAAAACTCATTCATGAGCCAAATTCCGCAAGAATTGCGAAGCACGTGCAAATTCAATTGAGTACAGTCCTGATACTACAAATTTGAGCGTGCACGTTCTCTTCGCTATAGACCGGATGGGTGCACATATGATTCATTGGGCTCCGCTGCAATGAAGGAGTGATTTTATGAGGGTAAGTGGCAAAAAGATGCTTCTGTTACTCGTTGTTCTGGTTGGCTTGCTGTTTGCTATCGGTGGCGCTGTTGTCTGGTGGATGATGCAACAACCCATGTTCAAGCCGGGCACCGTTGCCCAGCGCACAGACCTGACGCCCGTCGGCATCTTCGACGACTTCTGGGAAGTCGCACCAGATGTGAAGCTGAAACACTTCTCAACCGGCGAAGGCCGCAACATCCTCTTCATCCATGGTGGACCCGGCATTCCAACCATGGCAAGCGCTCCGGGTTTTGACCTGCTCTCTGACGAGTACCGCGTCAACTACTACGACCAGCGCGGTGTAGGCCACTCCACACGCCCCTTCGACCGCTTCCCGGCAGAAGACAGCACATGGACAAAGATCCAGCTGCTGGAAAGCACCCTCGGCATCTCTCAGCAACTGGCAGATATTGAACGCATCCGCAAACTGCTGGGCGATGACAAGCTCATCCTCATGGGCCACTCCTACGGCGCCCTGCTCGCCTCCCTCTATGCCGCCGAGTTCCCTGAGAATGTCGATAAGCTCGTCTTGCTCAACCCGGCAGACCTGCTCGTCTTCCCCTCTGGCAACAAAGGCTTGTTTGAGAACGTTCGTGAGCTCCTGCCAGAGCGGGACCACAAAGCCTACGACAAATGGCAGCGCCGTTATCTGGATCTCGGTCAGGTCTTCAAGGAGGATGAAGCCAGCCTGCAACAGCTGGATGCAGACTTCCTGCCATACTTCATCAAGGCCACAGGTGACACCATCAAAGGTGCCCCGCCAATCTCACAGGATCTCTTCGGCAGCTGGTACACCCGCGCTCAGTTCTTCGGCCTTGGCAGACGCCATGACTGGAGCAAGCATATGGGCAACATCACCGCTGACACGCTGATCATCCATGGCGACAAAGACTTCCAGCCTCTCGCAGTCTCCGAAATCTATGGGGACGCGATCCCGAACGCAAAGCTGGAACGCATAGAAGAAGCCGCCCACTTCCCACACTTCAACAACCCAGAAGAGCTAGCCGGCAAACTACGCCCGTTCCTGAACAAGTAACCACCACGATCTGCATGCTCCCGGTCGATCTGGGAGCATGCTGCATTCCATTCGGCGCAAGTCGCATCGAGACAGCTCCCGAAGACCACTACCTCCCCAAAGCAAAGCTCTCTACTCCTCCGCCTTAATCAGCTGGTTGTCTTCAGCTGTCAGATCCAGCCCATAGGCCTCACGCACATTCGCGATAAAGGCCAGACAGTACATGATGCAAAAAGAACATCGCCGGAAAGCAGCGATCAAGCCAACCTAGCGCAGCGCAGAGTGAGGGGAATAACTTTTCGGACGGCCAGCAAAACAGGCTGCCCGCCTACCGTGGGACCAGAAACCCCGAGCAACGCAGAAAAAATGCATTCAACGCAAACGAACGCACAAAATAACGCAAAGCAGATATCCCCGCTCCAGAGGCCCTCGCCTAAAGGTAGGGAACCAGAATATCTGAAAGCACAGAGCCCTTCGGATAGGCGTAGACGCTACCCTGCTCATAAACGTAAGGCCCAACCTCAAGACCAGCCTCAGCGCATATGAGTTGGCCGCCCAGCACATCCCAGCTGTTCACGCAGCCATTGTAGGCGCCATCCACCTGCCCCGTCGCCGCCTGACACAACGCCCACGCCGCAGACCCGCAAATACGGATTTGATGCTGCTCTGACACCAGCCGATTGACCTTGTTGAGGAAATCGAGGTTATTCTCCTGCTTGTAGTTAAAGCACAGGTTCACCACCAGCTCATGGTCACAGGCTTGTCTGGGTCGCAATCTCTTGCCATCCTCAAACGCCCCTATCCCCCGCGCCGCATAAATCGTCCGGCGGTGAAAAGGCGCATGGACAACGGCAATCGCTGGTCCCTGCTCATCAACAAAAGCCATGGAAATACAAAAGTCTGGCCGCCCGTAAAGGTAGTTGGTCGTCCCATCAATCGGGTCAATAACCCAGCACGGCGGTGTCAGCTCGCCGCCCGTTTCTTCCCCCTTGAAACCATGTTCCGGGAAGGCTTCGCTTAACGCCTGCCTGATGCGCCGCTCAACTTCACAGTCCGCTTCACTCACGTAATCCAACAAGCCTTTGCTGCCAATCTGCAGCTTGTTGCGGTCATGAAAGACCTCAAGAGCATAAGCACCAGCCTCCTCTGCAATCATCCGGGCTGTGGTGAGTATCTCTTGCTGCATGGCGGGCACCTTCGCTGGTTATGACCATCTCGTTATGCCCTTAAGGTATTGAGCAGTTCATTCAAAAGAGCAACTTCGTATCAGGACTACCTTCAGCCTTAGCCGCTAGCCTTTATCAGGAGTAGAAATGAGCTGGACTGAAACCTGATGAACCGAGAACTGCCCCTGCTCTACGCGTGCCTTGCTCTTGCCGGAACCATTCCGTTTATCGCCGGAGCCATAGGTTTATCAGTGGGTTACTCGTTTCTCCCATTGGTTGGCGCAACTGTCATCGCAGTAAGTTTGTACGCCCTTGTCATCCTCTCCTTCATGGCGGGAAGCCAATGGGGCATGTTCTTCATCGCTCCTCACCCAAGGCGTGCATGGCTGCTGTTATGGAGCAACTTTGTCGCACTATCCGGCTGGTGCCTGTTCCTGTTTACCGCTCCGATCATCTTCATTCTCGGACTTATCATCCTCTTCTCGGGCATGCTGTTTGTTGATTTCTATTTGCAGAACCTGGAAATCACATCGCGAAACTACCTTGGCGTGCGCATCACAGCCACCATCATCACGCTCATCGCACTGGGCGTCATCGCCCTCAACGTTTAAAGCTTATCCCTTCTCGGCAACCTAAAACCCACCCACAAACGAAAAATGCCAGCAAGGTCTCCCTCACTGGCATCATAAAATCTAACTGTCTGGCAACGCTTACATATTGATAGAGCGCCACAGCATGGTTGACCGGTTCCCACTCCGGCAATACGCCAAAACAGGCCTAGGTGCTTCCGCAAGAAAATCAATCAATTCCTGACCAGCCTCAGCGAAATCTGTCCCCGGTCCAATCGGAATGTAAATGTGCTCCAGACCCTGCTCTTCAGCTGCTCCAGAAACCTCCAGATAAGTCGGCTGGTTCGGTGCTTCATCATCCGGTCGGTTACAGACGATAGACCGGAAACCCTGCTCACGTGCCTTCTCCATATCCTCAGGATAGAGCTGCCCGGCAACCCAGTAATCCTCGGCAAGTTGACGCGCACGCAGCTGGCCACCACCGCCACCTGAAATTTTCTGAAGTAGATTAGAGAACATTGACTGGCACTTTCAAATAGGTTTGACCGGTTTCGTTTTCTGCCTCAGGCAAACGACCGGCTCTCATATTCACCTGAATGCTCGGCACAATCAGGTTAGGCACATCAAGCGTTGCATCCCGAGCTTCGCGCATTTCGACGAACTTTTCACGGCTAGTACTATTACCTACGTGAATGTTCTCTGCTTTCTCAGCAGCAACGGTTGTTTCAAACAAAATCTCACGCCCATTCGCACCATAGTCATGGCACATGAACAAACGCATTTCGTCAGGCAAACTCAACACCTTATGGATAGACGCATACAGCACGGACGCATCCCCACCCGGGAAGTCAGCGCGCGCAGTGCCGCTGTCCGGCATAAACAACGTATCCCCCACAAACGCCGCATCACCAATCACATGCACCATACACGCTGGCGTATGCCCCGGCGTATGCATCGCAAAGCACTTCAGATTCCCGATCTGATAGGTATCCCCGTCCTGAAACAGCTTGTCGAACTGGCTGCCATCGCGCGCAAACTCGGTACCTGCATTGAACACTTTACCAAACACGCCCTGAACAACTGTCACCTGCTCACCAATACCAATCTTGCCGCCCAGCTTCTGCTGAATATACGGCGCAGCAGACAGGTGGTCAGCATGCACATGGGTTTCGAGCAGCCATTCCAGCTTCAGATCATTTTCGCGGATGTACGCAATGGTTTCATCGGCATGCTCAAAGCTGATGCGCCCTGCCGGATAGTCGATATCCATCACACTGTCGATGACCGCACATGCCTTTGTTTCCGAGTCTGTCACCACATAAGTAATGGTGTTCGACACCGGATCAAAGAAATCCTTGATCTCCACTTTCTGATCCATCTGCACAGGATAGCTGCTCATAACCTTCTCCCACCTAAATCCGTGATTTATCAATGAAACACATGACAGATCAGGCCTCTTTCAATGCTCTTCGCATTGAGAGGCTGGCAACCAGTCTCGCGACCAGCATCCCCGCCGTCATGCACAAAACAAACACAATCGCCTGAGGCGACAGCAATGAAACTGAAACCAGTGCAGGCCCCGGACACAGACCGATTAATCCCCATCCCGCACCAAATGTAGCTGACCCAAAAATCAACCATTTATCGATCTGCTGAAACGTCGGAATCCGAAAGTCATCCGCCACAAACGGACGCGGTAGAAAGCGCGCCAGACGGAAAAACGGAAAGGCCACCAGAATGGCGCCGCCCATCACAAAGGCGAGACTTGGATCCCAATTTCCAAACACATCAAGGAAGTTTTGCACCTTCAAAGGATTGCTCATTCCCGCAACAACCAGCCCCGCCCCAAAGGTCAGGCCAGCTAAAAAACCAGCGATGATCCGTTGCATGTTATCCCCCCACCACGTGGCGAAGGACGAACACAACAGCAATGCCGACCGACATAAAGGTGATCGTCGCGGCCAGCGAACGAACAGACAGGCGCGACAAACCACAAACACCATGCCCACTCGTGCATCCGCTTCCAAACACCGAACCAAAGCCAACAAGAGCCCCCGCAATAGCGATCAGCGTCAGGTCTCCTGTAAACACCTGCTCAATCTCAAATCCCCCTGCCATCAGCAGCAGAGGCGCAAGAACGATCCCAACAACAAACGACAGTTGCCAGCCCTTCTCACCATGCACCCAGGCCGACTTGCCATTGGCAAGCGTACCTGTTTCAAACAAACGGCTATAAATACCGCTAATCCCCGCAATCCGCCCATTGGCGAGCAACAGGATGACAGTAGACAAGCCGATTAAAACGCCTCCGGCTAACGAGGCATATGGGGTAAACTCAGTCATATTTTATACTCGTTCTTTCCCCTGCAGAGGAAAGTTCGGTTGATGGAGAAACTAACCAGGGCATGCGCGATACCATGATCAAAATGTACGTTTTCTAATTTAGTTTTCTCTAATATATAAGTCGATTTTGGAGAGTCAAGTCACAACCGGCAGCAATTATGCCAATCGCCTAATACTCATCGCCAGTTGCGCAGATTGATCACCTCCCTTAGGCTTGCCGTATACGTAAAGAAACGACCCTAAATCGCTGTTGGGAGATGAATTTGGGAAAGCGTCGTTTCTGCTTGAAATACAAAGGGATGGATATGATTGACGAAGACCTGAAAGGTGAACTTGAGCTTTTTCGCGATAATGTAAAGCGGTTCATCGAAGCAGAGATTCTCCCGCACTACGACGAATGGGAGAAGGCAGATATCTTCCCGCGTGACATCTGGAACAAGATGGGCGAGCAAGGCCTGCTCTCTGTAGACACCCCGGAAGCATATGGCGGGTTCGGCACCAACTTCCTGTTCTCCATGGTCATCATTGAAGAGTTCACCCGCGCCAACTGTTCTGGTCTGGGCGTTTCTCTCAGCGTGCATTCCGACATTGTTGCCCCTTATATCCTCAATCACGGCAGTGAAGAGCAGAAGCAAAAGTACCTGCCAAAAATGGTGACAGGCGAGTGCGTCGGCGCCATCGCGATGACTGAACCTGCAGCAGGTTCTGACCTTCAGGGCATCCGCACAATCGCACGCAAAGACGGCGATGATTACATCATCAACGGCAGCAAGATCTTCATCACCAACGGTCAGCATGCAGATGTTGTGATCGTTGTTGCCCGCACCAATCTGGATGTCTCCGGCTCCAAGGGAACCAGCCTTTTCCTCGTTGACGCAGACAATCCGGGCTTCAAACGCGGTCAGAACCTCGACAAGATCGGTCTGCATTCCTCAGACACATCCGAGCTCTTCTTCGAAGACCTCCGCGTCCCGGCCAGCGCTTGCCTCGGCAGAATGGATGCTGGCTTCCATATCATGATGAACGAGCTCCCACGCGAACGACTTACCCTCGCTGTTGGCGCTGTTGCAGGTGCGGAAGGCGTACTGGCAATGACGGCTGACTACGTCAAAGAACGTCAGGCCTTCGGTCGCCCTGTTGCTACCCTTCAGAACACCCGCTTCAAAATGGCAGAAATGGCAACCGACGTCCGCACCCACCGCGCGTTCGTTGACGAATGCTGCCGCCTGTTCCTGGAAGGCAAGCTCGACAACACAACTGTCAGCATGGCTAAACTCGGCACAACGGAAATGCAGGGCCGCGTTGTAGACGGCTGCCTCCAGCTCCACGGCGGCTACGGTTACATGAGAGAATACGGCGTTTCCCGCGCCTTCGTAGACGCCCGCGTTCAACGCATCTACGGCGGCACCTCAGAAATCATGAAGGAACTGATCAGCCGCGAAGTGCTGGCTTAAACTTCTTCAGGGGGAGGTTTTGGTCTCCCCTTTTGCTTATTGCACCAGCTTGTTGCGGACAACGCGCAGCTCATCAAACTGCATCACATCGTTTTCTGATGTCCAAAGATGCTTGCCTTCCCCTCTAAGGATGGTCCCAAGCTCAGGGCTGTAGGCATATTTGGTAACAATATCCTCACCCTCTGCGCTGACGGTTTCAAGCGTCACATCAAGTACATCGTAGGCGCAACTGCCAACCTGCAAGCGGTCAGGCTCACCAACGGAAAACTTGTAGGGCACGTCTCTACGTACAAGGTCTTCGTTCTCGAACACATCAATGGATGCTGCCCAGACCTTACCAACTTCCAGCGGAAAGAACTCAGCAAACGGTATATCTGGCACGTAAGTCCGATTGATGTGAGCCCCTCGTTCATAGGAAAGGAACAAGCCCTTCTCATGAACATGTATCTGGTCACGCACCACCACATATCGCTCATTCAGATGCAGCTCTGTAACCTGTCCGTCCTCTTCAAGTCGAACAAACAAACGTGCGGGAATACTGCTGTTTATGAGGACCATTCCGGTTTTCATCGTGTCTGCGGTTGGGCACACTTGTGCAACAGCCGCGCCACCAAAGAGTACGCTTCCCAGAAGTCCTAAAATTGTTTTGCTTATAACGCCGGAGCTTTGCATCGATCTATCATGTAGATTTATTCTTCTATTTATGGACGCTTATCTAGCAGCATTCTGAAAAAAGAGGATTGATATATACGTTATGCCCATTAGTCACTTTGAACTACGTATATCAACATAACACTTTGGTTAGTGCACTGATCTTGCTGCTTAATTACAAACCAAGACGTTCAGTAATCCTCAATGCGTCGGTGTTGCGCTTTGACGCATGCAGCTTCAGGTAGGCTAAAATAGCGCTGATCCGGATACCGCGGTTCGCAATCCAGCGGTTTCTGTTGGATGGATGAGAAATACTGCGGTGGTGCAAAGCCACTGGTAACCATTGGTCATTCAGCACCGGCGCACCCGAAGACCCCGGCAGGGTATCACTTGAGTAAGTTATGAAGTGATCATGAACGCTCAGGATTTGGCTGTTGCGAAGAGAAAGACTCTTCAACCCGCCATTGGGATGATGAATGATTGAAACAGACTCACCTTTCACCGCCTTGCCAGATTGAGGCAACAACTTCAAAGAACCGAAGTCAGAGAGTGATCTGGCCTCTTTATTCCCCTCTTCAACAGAGACAAAACTGAAATCCAGATTGTTACTCGCGCTGGTAAAGAAGATCTCATCCGTAATCGAGAACTCGGCAGACCGCCCAAGCGAAAAATCCTCATCCATCTCGTATTGAAAGATAGCCGAGGCCTGCGCTGCTGATTGCCGCGACCGGATCACATGATTATTGGTCAGAAGCAGGTTCGGCCCAACCAGAAAGCCAGACCCGGCCCCCGCCGGAATACGTCCACCCCGATAAAGCTGAACCTTGCAGATAGACCGCGCAGCCGCGACCCCACGGCTAAGGTAGTTGATTGGGAAGATATCAGAAACACCCATGATCCGCTCAAAGGCAGTGTTATCCCCCTCCGGGATCAAACTTTTGCGCACATGCAGGCGTTCCGGCTCATCCCAAACAACATCACCAAACTCGCCTGTCCCATGTTCACTTGCCGGGCCGCAGTCACATCTATCCTCACGCGAGTTCGCCATTTTGAAATCTCACCTTATCCAACATCATCCTTCCTGAAGAAGACCAATCCAGACAGCTGCTGTGAGACCTCAGAGTTCATTCACCAAAAAACCAACTAAATACTCGCATTTTGGTCAGTGTCATTTTCTGCAAATCCAAAAAACTTTAGTTTACCCTCTTGAACAATCATAAATTGCAATTACATTAGAACTACATTTGTAATGCAAAGGTGCTACATGCCATCAAGATCCATTTCGTTAAGCGTGCGATTAACGCAAGAGGAATCGGAGCGCTTGGCCCGGTTGAACTTTCCGGAGGCCAAAACGCCAAGTGACAAAATCCGGGCACTCATAGCCGCACCGGAAAGCAGCTTCGCATCACTGGGCGATGGTACGCACACATTTGCGGCGCGGAAACTGGTAAAACCAGCAAGCGACATGCTCGACCAGAGTGATCGCCAGTCAGACGTTCTGCGGTTACTGACTGATCGCCTTCCGCTTCTTTTAGGGGAACTGGCTGGCAAAGCTGGCGAAACAGACCTGAAAGACGCAGAAGCAGCAGTTACAGAAGATTTTTTTGAGCTCATTGAGCTGGTGCTTCAGGCCGGATTGAGACGTAACCCACGCCTGCAAAACCCGGAACTCTTCAAAGAGCTTGTCGATGATATGCGCAGCTCCACCGAACTTTTGCGCAACCGTTTAAACTCGAAGTAATACTGGAGGACTCAATGTCTGAATCTCTTTTATCTCGCGTCGGTCGTCTGGTCTCCGGAACTGCCAACTCCATTGTAGATGCCGTCGAAAGCACTGCACCTGACATGGTGATGAAACAGGCCATTCGTGAACTCGACAACGCTGTTGAAGACGTCCGCGACGCTCTTGGCAAAGCAGCCGTCAAAAAGCACGTAGCAAGCCAGCGGCTCGCAGAGACCAACAAGTCTCACGAAGAACTCTCCGAGAAAACCGCCATTGCCCTGCGCGCTGGCGAGAAGGATCTGGCCCGCGCGGCTGTTGCCCGTCAGATGGATCTGGAAGCGCAAATTCCAGTCCTGGAAAAGACAATTGCCGACGCTGGTGATGAAGAACAGGAGCTCAACAACTCCATCCTCGCTCTTCAGGGCCGCAAGCGCGAAATGTCAGACCAACTGGACGCTTACATAACGCAGAAAAATGCTGCAACATCACAAAGCGCAACCGCAGATGGAGGCAGCGATCACAAGCTCAATACAGCCGTTGACAATGCCAACTCTGCATTTGATCGCGCAATGAAAGCGGCTACAGGAGTACCGGGTGTCGCGAACTCAGGAAGTATGGGTGACGATGCAAAGCTCGCAAAGCTGGATCAGATGACCCGCGACCACCGCGTAGAAGAGCGCCTTGCTGCGCTGGAAGCTGAACTGGAATAACAGCAACCGGCAATCATAGTGTTCATTGGGGGATGAATTGGCACAACTACTTTTTTCAAGCGAGACCTATCTCTTCACGCTCGCCATTTTCGTCATGCTCGCTCTGGCGCTGCTCGAAGTTGTCGGCATGGTATTCGGGCTATCTCTTTCCGGTCTGGTCGATGATGTATTGCCGGATCTGGATATCGATGCAGATGTCGATATGGATGCAGACGTCTCGGTAGACGCGGTCGGCCTTGGCCCCGTCGACGGGTTTCTGGCATGGCTGGCCGTGGGCAAGGTCCCGTTCATCGTCTTGCTGATCATCCTGCTTACCAGCTTCGGCATCATAGGCGTACTGATACAGTACACCGCTGCATCTGTCATAGGCTCATCAATCCCCTTTTGGATGGCGCTCATCCCGACAGTGATTGTCAGCTTCTGGTTCACCGCCACAACTGGTCATGCCATTGGCCGCATCATGCCCAAGGAAGAGACAGACGCACGCTCACGAAACAATTTGGTGGGCGAAGTTGCAGTCCTGACACTTGGCAATGCGACCATGGCTTTGCAGGCAGAAGCCCGCGTTACGGATAATTTTGGCACACGACATTACGTGCAGGTCATTCCAGATCAGCCAAACATCACATTAATGCAGGGAGACGAAGTCTTGCTTGTCGGCTTAAAAGGCTCCCTTTTCACAGCAATTGCGAACCCACACAAAAATTTATCACCTCGCCCAGACACGCTTGCAGATTAATCTCTCAATTTGAGGCCCAATATGTTTACAGAAAATCAAAACTCCGCCTTGGAGTCAGCCACTGGACTGACTGAGATGCTCGTCCTGGCAGCCGTTGTCCTTATTGCCCTTCTCGCAATCGGCATTGTCTTCTCCCGCCTCTACACCCGCTCTTCAAAAGAAGTTGCGTTTGTACGGACTGGTTTTGGCGGACAAAAAGTCATCATGAACGGCGGCGCAATTGTCTTGCCGGTCCTTCATGACATCATTCAGGTGAATATGAACACCTTGCGCCTTGAAGTGCGCAGAGCCGATGAAGCAGCACTGATCACCCGCGATAGAATGCGTGTTGATGTGGTTGCTGAGTTTTACCTACGCGCTCAGCCAACCATTGAATCCATTGCCAATGCCGCACAAACCCTCGGCGTTCGCACCATGCATCCGGAAGATCTGAAGCACCTCATTGAAGGTAAGTTTGTTGATGCATTGCGCGCCGTGGCTGCTGAAATGGCAATGGAAGAACTGCACGAGCAACGCGTCTCCTTCGTGCAGAAGGTACAAGCAGCCGTCTCCGAAGATCTGCTGAAAAACGGCCTTGAGCTGGAATCAGTCTCCCTGACCGGCCTTGACCAGACTCGCATGGAATACTTCAATCCGAACAACGCGTTTGATGCAGAAGGTCTGACCAAGCTCACGCAAGAAATTGAAGAGCGTCGCAGAAAGCGCAACGACATTGAGCAGGATACAGAAGTTCTGATCCGCCGCAAAAACCTCGAAGCTGAGCAACAAAAGCTCGAAATCGCCCGTGAGGAAGAATACGCCTCACTGGAACAGCAGCGTGATCTGGAAATTCGCAAAGCCAAGCAACAAGCATTGATTGCCACGGAACAGGCAGAACGTCGCCGTGATGCAGAGCAGGCAGATATCACCTCAAAGCTGCAGATCAAGCAAGCCTCCCTTGCTTCCGAACATCAAGTTAAAGAGCAGGAAATCCTCAAAGACCGTTCTCTTGAGGAAACGCGCATTGAGAAAGAGAAGGTTCTTGAGCTGACCCAACAGGACCGCTCAATTGCAGTCTCTGAAAAATCCAAAGCGCTTTCAACTGCCGATGCTGCAGCAAACGAAGCCCGCGCTATTGCGATCAAGGCAGAAGAACAGGTCATCACAGCGCGTGAGATCGAAGTAGCCGAACGTCACAAGCAGGTCGATCTGGTTCAGGCAGCTCAGGATGCAGAACGCTCCGCAATCGCCGTTACAGTTGGTGCGGAAGCAGAAAAGCAAGCTGCGGAAGACCATGCAGAAGCTGTTCGACTGAAAGCCGGCGGTGATGCGGATCAGATCCGTATTGCAGCAAACGCGGAAGCAGATGCCGTCACGACCCGTGCAGAAGCAGACAAGCTGCGCCTCGCGGTAGAAGCAGAAGGTCAGCGTATCCTAAACGAGGCATCCAACCTCCTGTCACCTGAGCAGATCAATATGCAGGTCAAACTGGCTTTGATCGAAGCTCTGCCACAGGTCATCAGCGAGAGCGTGAAGCCAATGGAAAACATCGACGAGATCAAAATCCTTCAGGTCGATGGTCTGGGTGGTGCAGCACCAGCAGCAAACGGAACACCAGCAGAAGGGTCTGCCGGTCTCTCCGATCAGTTGGTCAACTCAGCCCTGAGATACCGCTCTCAGGCCCCACTGGTCGACAGTCTCCTCGGAGAGTTGGGCATCTCCGGCGCAACGCCAAATGAGATGGCACAGTCAGTCTCCAAAGAGACCGTATAAACCACAAAAGCCCCGCTCATAAGCGGGGCTTTTTCATTCAAAACAAAACGCTTAAATACCCATCTGCCGACTGGCCAGATCCTTCATGATCTCTGAAGAACCACCACCAATTGTCATCACCTTGGTCTCACGGTAAATGCGCTCAACCTTGGTTCCGCGCATGTAACCTGCACCACCAAGCACCTGAAGGCATTCATTAGCCACATATTCCAGTGTGCTTGTTGCAAGGTTCTTCGCCATGCAGATCTCCGTGATCGGGCTTTCTCCCAGCTGCAACCGCTGCGCCAGCTCTTCCAGCACTGCTCGAACTGCCTGCATCTTCATCGCCATATCAACAAACTTGTGCCGGATGACCTGACGATAAATGAGCGGCTTGCCAAACGTCTCACGCTGCTTCGCCCAGTCAAGCGCCTCTTCAAAAACACCCAGCATGTGCCCGTAACAGGCAGAAGCAAGGAACAGGCGCTCATTGTTGAAGTTCATCATGATGCCCATGAACCCGGCATTCTCTCCGCCAATCAGGTTTTCGACAGGCACTTTCACATTGTCAAAATGCAGCGTAGCAGTGTCAGAGGCCCACCATCCCATCTTGTGCAACGGCGTCTGAGTAAAGCCCTCCATACCCTTTTCAACCAGCATCAGCGAAATGCCGCCCATGCCCGTATCACCTGTCCGCACAGCAACTGTGTAGTAGTCTGCACGCATACCGGAGGTGATGAAGGTCTTCTCACCATTCAGGACGTAATGACCATTCTCACGGCGGGCAACCGTCTTCAGGTTCTGCACATCTGATCCACCACCCGGCTCGGTGATCGCAAGCGCCGAAATCTTCTCGCCTGCCAAAACTGACGGAATCACCCGTGCCTTCAACTCATCAGACCCAAGGTGCGCAATCGGAGGCGTGCCAATGGTGTGGCTCATCAAGCCCGCATTGATGCCTCCACTCCCCGCACGTCCAAGCTCAACAGCGGAGAGATAAGACAACGGATAATCGATACCCGTCCCGCCATACTCCTCGGGAAACATGATGCCGAGCAGCCCAACATCCGCCGCCTTTTTGTAAAGCTCACGAGGAAACTCGTTGGCTTCATCCCACTGGGCGACGTAAGGAGTGATCTCCTTGGCAATGAAACGGGAAAGCACATCACGAAAAGCCTCATGCTCCTCGTTGAACATGGTGGACTTGCGCTTCAATCCGAAGTCAGGAAGACTCAAACTCATCATATTCTCCTCCGCAAAACCTGCGGGTCATTCACAAAATCATTGGCACAAAATCATTGGCACAAAATCACTGGCAGAAGATCTCAGGCGGTCTCTTCTTCCAGACGAACCAGCACATCGCGGCTGTTCACTTGTGCACCTTCCTGCGTCCCAAGTTCAGCAACAACACCATCACGCGGTGCCGTCAGCTCGTGCTGCATCTTCATCGCTTCCAGAACCAGCAGCACATCTCCTTTGGAGACTTGCGCACCCTGTTCTGTCTTCAAAGCAACAACAGCACCCGGCATCGGTGCAATAATCGAACTAGATGCAGCCGAATTGTCTTCTTTTTTAGAGCTGAAACTCTGCTCTTCGAAGAACTGTGTCTGCCCTTCCAACGAGATCCAAAGCCCCCCTTCAGGCGCTTCACTCACAAAGGCAGAACGACGAACGCCGTCCGCCTCAAAAACAATGCTGCCGCGATCTTCACCTGTAAGAACCCGCAGGTCCTCCCGCGCAGAGACCTCCTCACCATCTAGTTTGATCCTCACGGGCAAAGGTGTCGCTGTCGTCCAGCGGCTTTGGCCTTTGCTACGAGCAAACAAACACACGGCAAGATCCCGCATAAGCTCTCGCGTTGCATCTGCTGCAACAGAGCCAAGTTCACGATCATTAAGGAACGCCGTCGTAGCCTTGCCAGCTGCAAACACATCATCCTGCAACACACTCTTCAGGAAGGAGCCATTGTGAACCAGACCTTGCAGAACCAGCTCATCCAGCCCGCGCAGCAGCTTGCGTCGTGCTTCATCCCGATCACTGCCATGCGCAATCAGCTTGGCAATCATTGGATCGTAGTAGGATGAAATCTTGCAGCCCTGCTCAATGGCACTATCCACGCGCACGGAAAGGTCATTGCCATTCCACGCCAACACCGTTCCCGTTTGTGGCAAAAAGCCGGCATCCGCATCCTCTGCATAGAGACGCAACTCCATGGCGTGGCCAGTAAAGGAAATATCCTCTTGGCTCAGCGGCAAAGGCTTTCCAGCGGCAACATCCAGCTGCCACGCAACCAAATCCTGACCAGTGATTTCTTCCGTCACCGGATGCTCCACCTGCAGGCGGGTGTTCATCTCCATAAAGTAGAAACTGCCATCAACAGCCAACAAAAACTCAACGGTCCCTGCCCCGCGATAGCCAATGGCCCGCGCCGCATCAACAGCAGCTTGCCCCATTGCCTCGCGGATTTCCGGCGTAACCGACGGCCCCGGTGCTTCCTCAATCACCTTTTGGTGGCGACGCTGCACAGAACAGTCCCGCTCACCCAGATGCACCACATTGCCATGATTATCAGCAAACACCTGAATCTCGACGTGGCGCGGATTGATCACCGCTTTTTCAAGAATGAGCTCGCCATTGCCAAAAGCATTTTCAGCTTCTGAAGCCGCAGCCGCTAGCTTGTCTTCAAGCCCGCTCAGGTCTTCAACCAAACGCAAACCGCGCCCGCCGCCACCAGCAGACGCCTTGATCATCAACGGCACCCCAAGACGCGCCGCTTCTGCAGCCAATGTCTCCGTTGACTGATCCGCACCGGAATATCCCGGAACACACGGCACGCCCGCCTCAATCATCCGCAGTTTGGACAGCCGCTTGGAGCCCATCAGCTCAATCGCTTCCGCAGGCGGGCCAATGAACACCAGTCCCGCATCTGCACACGCCTGTGCAAACTCCGCATTTTCTGCCAAAAAACCGTAACCCGGATGCACCGCCTGCGCCCCGGTTTTGCGGGCCGCAATCAAAATAGCTTCAATATTCAGGTAGGAGTCTGCTGGTGTCGCCCCGCCAATACACGCTGCAATATCAGCATCTGCAACATGAGGAGCCGTTGCATCAGCCTCGGAATAAACAGCAATACTCCGATAGCCCTTTTGCCGCGCAGTGCGGAACACTCGGCGAGCAATCTCCCCCCGATTGGCGACCAGGACACTATCAAACATCGAAAATTCCCTTCACAGTGCCAAAACTTCTCGCATCAGAAAGCAGCTTATTCAGCTGCTTCCTTCTGCATTGCACGGTTCTTCTTTGGGTTTGGCAACGTATTATCCAGCTTACAAATGATGGAGAGCATCACTTCATCAGCACCGCCACCAATGGAGGTCAGCCGGCTATCCCGCAGAAACTGGCTCACAGGGCTGTCCCACATGTAACCCATGCCACCCCAGAACTGCAGACAGGAGTCCGCAAGCTCACGAGACAGGCGGCCAGCCTTCAGCTTCGCCATGGAAGCAAGACGTGTCACATTCTCACCGCGCACCATGGCTTCAACACACTTTTCAGAAAGCGCGCGCAGCAGCTCTACTTCAGTGCGCAGCTCTGACAAGCGGAAGTGAACCACCTGGAAGTCCAGAACACTCTGATTGAACGCAGCACGCTCACGGCAATAATCTTCGGTCAGCTGAATAATGCGGTCCATGCCATCAACAAGCGATAAGGCACACCACAGGCGCTCCTCCTGGAACTGCAGCATCTGGTACATAAAGCCAGCGCCCTCGGTCCCAATCAGATTGCGCTGAGGAACACGCACGTCATCAAAGAAGATCTGCGCCGTATCAGAAGAACGCTGGCCAAGCTTGTTCAGACGATCCGACTTGGTGATACCAGCACTGTCCATAGGCACGACGATCAGCGATTTGTTCTGGTGCTTATGTCCGTCACTGGTGTTCACCAGCATGCACATGTAATCCGCTTGAGTGGAGTTGGTGATCCACATCTTGGAGCCGTTGATGATGTAGTCATCACCATCTTTCACGGCGTTACTCTTGATGTTCGCCACATCAGACCCGGCATGGGCTTCAGAAACGCCAACGCAGGCCACCATGTCACCGGCAATCGCAGGAGCGAGATAATCCCGGCGCAGTTCATCAGATCCAAAGCGGGAGAGCGCCGGGGTCGCCATGTCGGTTTGCACGCCAATTGCCATGGGCACACCGCCACAAGCACACGCGCCCAGCGCTTCAATGGTCATGGCCTGATAGGAGTAATCAAGGCCCATCCCGCCATACTCTTCTGGCTTGTTGACACCAAGAAAACCGAGATCACCCATTTTTTTGAAGAGTTCATGAGCTGGAAAGATCCCTGCCTCTTCCCATTCCGGCACATGCGGGTTGATTTCGGCCTCGACGAACTTGACCACCGCACTTTTCATTTTCCGATGTTCTTCAGTATATTCCATCGTGAAACCCTCATGTTGAACTGTACTCAAAGAGTCGAATGGCGCTGCTCTGCCTAGCCGCGCGCGACCCCGAATGTTGTTGGATTAAGCTGACGTTTCCTGGCATCTGCACAAACAGATAGGGCCAATGAGACAACGCGGCGCGTGTCTCTTGGATCAATGATCCCATCATCCCAAATCCGCGCCGTCGCAAACAGCGCTGTGGTCTCTGGCGACATCTGGTCAACGATCTTCTGTGCCATCTGGTCTGTCATGCCATCGGGGATCTGTTGTCCCATCTTCGCAAACTTCTCTTCAGTGATGATCTTCATCACCGTCGCTGCCTGCTCCGGCCCCATCACGCCAACTTTGGCGGACGGCCATGAGAAGATGAAATCAGGATCAAACCCACGGCCACACATGCCGTAGTTGCCAGCACCCCAGGCACCACCAACCACAATGGTCACCTTCGGAACCGTGGCATTGGCAACCGCCTGGATCATCTTGGACCCATGCTTGACGATCCCGCCTGTCTCCGCATCCCGGCCCACCAGATAGCCAGTGGTGTTCATCAGGAAGAGAAGCGGCGTATTGCTCTGGCAACACAGCTGAATAAATTGCGCAGCCTTCACCGCACCTTGCGGATCAATCGGGCCATTATTGCCTAAGATACCAACCGTCTGCCCATCAATGCGAGCATGACCACAAACCGTGGCTCCACCAAATTCCTTCTTGAAATCAAGGAAGTCAGAGCCGTCCGTGATGCGAGCAATAATCTCGCGCACATCATACGGTTTCTTGGCATCCTCAGGCACGATGCCCAGCAGATCCGTGGCATCATAAAACGGCTGTTTGCCGCCTTCCGCCTCGACCGGCGCATCCCAAGGCAGATGGTCAACAATCTCACGCGCGGTCTCGACGCCGTGCGCATCATCCTCTGCCATGTATTCCGCTGTGCCAGCTGTGTTGTAATGCAGCTCCGCACCACCCAGCTCTTCATCTGTCGCAATCTCACCCGTTGCCGCTTTCAGCAGTGGAGGACCGGCCAGAAAGATCTTCGACTTGCCGCGCACCACAACAGTGTAGTCCGACAGCCCCGGCATATACGCACCGCCAGCGGTCGAGGACCCATGCACCACCGTCACCTGCGGAATGCCTGCCGCAGACATACGCGCCTGATTGGCAAACGCCCGACCGCCCTCAACAAACAGCTCGGACTGATACATGAGGTTTGCACCAGCACTTTCCGTCAGCGCAACAATCGGCAGTTTCTGCTTTTGGGCGATTTCCTGCAGGCGAAGCGTCTTCTTCAGGCCCATCGGAGAGATAGAGCCACCTTTGATCGCAGAATCCGTCGCCACCACAAGACAGCGCTTTCCAGCAACATAACCGATACCGGCAATCGAGCCGCCGCCAGCAACATTCTTCTTGCCGTCATCGTCATGCATCTTCAGGCCAGCCAGTGTGGAGATTTCCATAAACGGAGATCCACGATCCAGCAGCAGGCTCACACGGTCACGTGGCAACAACTGGCCACGCTTTTCAAACTTCCCGCGCTTGCTCTCGGAGTTCTCCCGAACCTTTGCCTCATACCCACGAAACTCCTCAATGAGAGCTTCCATGAAGGCCTTGTTCTGAGCAAACGCAGCGCTGCCGCTATCGACTGAGGAGGTTAACTTGGGCATTTGTCTTTCTCCCAAGCTTTAAGGGCCCTAGGCTTCTCATAGCGATGAAACCCTTGGTATTCCTTCATATTTGCATTGTCGCCAACTGGCATCAGGTTGGTCCAGAGCGGCGCTCCACCATCCACGCCAATACACTGTCCAGTCATGAACGCAGCTCCCGGAGAAAGCAGGAAGTTCACCAGTGAGGCAACCTCAGCTTCCGTGCCCAGACGACGCGCAAGATTATTGTCCGCCATCCGCGCAAACATGGTTTTGATGAAGTTTTCGTCGTAGGTGTCAAAGCCGGAAGACGCGATCCAACCCGGCGCAACCGCATTCACCCGCACACCTGCTTCGGCCCACTCAACGGCCAGCGTCATGGTCAGGTTCTGCATACCAGCCCGTGCCACACCAGAGTGTGCCATACCCGGCATACCGCGCCACATGTCTGCAACGATGTTGACAATGGCACCACCTTTGCTCTTGCGCATACCCTGGTTGTAAACCTCACGCGCCATCAAAAAGCCGCCTGTGACGTTGGTCTCGACAACCGCGTCAAAGCCCTTCTTCTTGATTGACGCCGCAGGGCTTGGGTACTGCCCGCCCGCATTGTTCACGAGGCCATGGATCACACCACGCTCTGCAACAATCTTGGCTACGGTTTCACCAACAGCGTCTTCATTGCGAATGTCCAGCGAGTGCGTAGAAACCTCGCCGCCATCCTCACGAATTTCATCAGCCACCGCATCAAGCTTTGCCTGCTTGCGGCCAAGGAGAACGGTATGGGCGCCCAACGCTGCAAGTTCGTGGGCGATACAGCGGCCAATGCCACTGCCTCCCCCAGTCACAATCATTGTTTGTCCATCAAACAACCCATCTCGCAGGACTGATGCGTAACGGGACGGTTCATTGCTCATTCCAAATTCTCCCTGCCACTCACGCGGCTTATTCAAACAGAGGCCTTCGCCTCAAAATTCCCGGTTTGGGGTGACCGCGTCACCCCAAACCATTGTCAGTCTTTCAGGCCGGCGCACCAGCCGCAGCACCGCATTCATCTTCCCAAACCACCGGACGATCAGGCATACCTTGCACCACCTCTTGATAGCGATCTTCAAGGCGTGTTCTTTTGATCTTCATGGTCGGGGTGAGATAACCATTCTCAATGGTCCACATGTCGTTTGCGACAATGATCGAACTCAGCTTCAAATGGCTTTCAACGGCACTGTTAATGCTGTGATAGGTCTCTTCAAGGCTGGTACGCACCTCTTCGCGCGACAGACCATGGGTCATCTCGCTGGAGAGGAACACCACCGCTGCAGGCTGCGCCAAATCGGACCCCATCACACAGGCTTGCTCAACATACGTGTTGTCAAACAGCATGGCCTCAATCGGCACGGGTGCAATGTACTTGCCCTTGGAGGATTTGAAGATTTCCTTCACACGGCCCGTAATACGCAAGAACCCATCTGCATCCTGCTCAACCTTGTCACCAGTATGGAACCAGCCATCTTCAATGGTTTCAGCAGTCAGCTCAGGATCCTTGTAGTATCCCTTGGTAACAGCGTCCCCGCGAATGAGAAGCTCACCTTCATCGGTGATCTTGATCTCAAGCCCTGCAAGCGGCGTACCGATTGTGCCAACCTTATCCGCACGGAATGGGAAGTGAGAGGACGCAAGACCTGCAGTCTCGGTCATGCCCCATCCCTCAGTAATGTTGATGCCCAGCTTCTGGTACCATTCCAGAACAGCCTTGGAGATTGGTGCTGAACCACTCCCGATAAGCTTTGCATTGGTCAGGCCAAGCTGTCCGCGGATTTTCCGCTTCACATACCAGCTCAGGATCGGAATGCTCAAAAGCCTGTCCAGCTTCTTCTGCGGGACCTTGGCAAGGATACTGGACTGAAACTTCATCCAGAGACGCGGAACAGAAATGAACATGGTCACTTCAGCTGCCCGCAAGTCCTCTGCAAAAGTGTCCAAAGACTCCACAAAGCTCACGACCACACCTGCATAAAGGCTCACATGCTCAATAAGAGCACGCTCGGTGATATGCGCCAGCGGAAGATAGGAGATCAGGCGTTCTTCACGGCCCAGTTCCAAAGACTGGGTTGGAGACCATGCGCCATAGGCAATATTGCGCCAGGTGACTTCCACCCCCTTCGGGTTCCCGGTGGAGCCAGAGGTGTAAACAATAGAAAACAGCTCATCCAGCTCTGGCTTGGCCAGCTTATCTTCTGGCAACGGATCATTCGTTTTGACCAGCTCCGTCCAGCTGTGCTCACAATCTATCGTGTTATAGGGAAGCGCGATCTTGACCACGCCCTCAGGAATACCTTGCTGGCTCGGCGCAAAGTCATCCAGCTTGCCCATAAACAGCGCTTTGATATCTGCATGATTGATGATGTAGCTGATCGTATCCGCTGAGGCAGTGTAATAAATTGGTGTTGAGATATAACCAGCGGCCTGAATTGCAAAGTCAGCCAGAAACCATTCAGCGCAGTTTTTAGAGAGAATACCAATCCGGTCTCCCGGTTGGAAACCCATTGACTGGAGCGCAGCAGCCACACGCCGGACGGTGTCGTAACACTCCTTCCAGGTGAATTCTATGAACTGCCGGTTCACGGGTTGTCGCAGATAAACCGAGTTTGGTTTATCTGTGGCCCATTTTTGCAGCATTTCAATTGGCAGTGCGTACTGTGTACCCATGTTCCCTCCTCTGATGTGTTGGTTCAGCCTCCCCGCTGGTTCCAACACTATCGTTATTGCGCGATAGACTTCGGCATTATAGTCAGCTCATACGAATATGAGCATACCCTGCATTTCTTCTTCCTTCACCGCATTCGAACATCTGTTATCGGGTAAACGCATACCCCAGAATTTAAGGGGTCACCTAAGGAGCCCAGGAAGGTTTGCGTTTTTGTAAAAACGACTTCACACCTTCCTGTCCCTCTTCCCCAACGATAGCTCTTGCAAAATGAGCAGCCGCGCTCTGGCGCAACTCTTCCTGTTCAAGGAAAAGCGTCTCCTCAACCACCCGTTTGGTGGCCGCAACAGCGTCTGGCGCACAAGCCAGAACTTGCTGTTTCAGGTCCGCTTCTGCTGTCTCAAGCGCTGCCTGATCTGCAACAGCTTCGTCGACCAGACCGATATCAAAGGCCTCAACACCGGTCAGTTTGCTCCCCAACACGAGCATTTTCTTGGCTTTCTGGTAGCCCAGTCGTTTGGTCACGTACTGAGCAATCTGAGCAGGCGGCAAGCCAATCCGCGTCTCAGTAAATGCAAATTTGGCATCTTGCGTTGCGACCACAAAGTCGCAGGCACTGGCCATACCCAGACCACCTGCCATAGCGGCCCCCTCCACCAAAGCAATGGTCACTTGCGGCTGATTGGCGATCATTCCAAAAAACGCTGCAGCTTCCAGACTGATCTTTTGTGCAATCGCCTCGGCCTCATCACCACCAGCCATGATCTGCTGGAAGGACTTCAGGTCTCCGCCAGCACAGAACACACCGCCAGCACCAGTGAACGTGATGCCACGGACGCTGCGATCATCCTGTACATCCCGCAAAACCCTGGAGATTTCAGCAATCACCTCGCCTGTCAGCGGATTGCGCTTCTCGGGCTGGTTCAAAGTGATGGTCATCCAACCATCTTTTTGAACCACAAGAACGGCAGAAGTTGTTGAAGCATCACTCATCACATCACCTCCTGCGCAATGGACTGCGGAACCGGAACATTCTGCGTCAGCAAGATCTGGCTGTACGCCTTTGCTTGCGGATCCAGCCTCAGGCTGGCAATGCCGCCGCCGCCAAGCACATCATCAATCAGGAAATTCAGCGCATGACAGCCCGGCAGATAGAAACGAGCCACCTTGCCCGGATTGAAATGCGCAAAGGTCCGCGCAACAGCCTCTTCACTCAGGGCAGCTGCAATCCACGGCAACCACTCTGCTTTCCGCGCAATCACGCCAATGTTCGCTTTATCGCCTTTGTCACCACTACGCGCATAAGCCAGCCTGATCAGCGGAACATCAATCAGCACATCATCAGACGTA
>NZ_LMCJ01000005.1:0-7097 GCF_001623085.1 Pseudovibrio sp. W74 | reverse complement strand
TGCGGAATCTCGGCACTCTCAGCTGCCGCTGCCACACCTGTCGCAATCACAGGCTCAAACGGAACAGGCGCTCCTTCCAGAGAAACCTGAGGCGAAACCGCCGACTGCTCAACAAGGAATGAGAACAACCGCACAACAGGCGACGGCTTAGGCCGGCCACCGTTAAACGTTGTCATCCCCGGAGCAACAGACAGCCCCAACCCGGTCAACTCACGCAACAACAAACCAGCAGCACGCTGATCCACATGCCGTGCGGCAATCTTCAGGACAACTTCTTCATAGGTGCCCCGGCTCACAGAAGCTGCGCCAACCTGAGATCCTGCCCCCACAATCTCAACGGAAACCTCTTGGTAGCCGGGCGCACCAAGCTTTTTCATCACCGTCTCAGCGCGGCCAAGCGCAAGGTCAGCAAACACCTGCGCTTTCTCGCCAGCATCAAAGCCCACATAGGGGATCATCAATCCAATGCGAAACCCATCCGCCCAGGTTGCTGAAACCTTCAGGCTCTCAGGCGCTGAACGCCCTTTTGCACCGGAAACATGCACACAATCCGCTGCTTTCGCCTCAACCGTCACCTGCGAAAAATCACAGGTCACATCAGGCAGCAAATAAGCTTGCGGATCACCAATCTCATAGATCATCTGCTCAGCAACAGTGCCAACACTCACAAGCCCGCCACTGCCATCCGGCTTGCTCAGATCACAGCTGCCATCTTCATAAACTGTCGCAATTGGATAGCCGATCTTCTTCACATCCGGCACATCCCGCCAGTCTGTAAAGTTGCCGCCAGTAACCTGCGTCCCGCACTCCAGCAGATGCCCGACAAGGCTCCCTGCTGAAAGGCGGTCATAATCCGCCCAGTTCCAGCCAAAGGCATGCGCGCATGCAGCAAGGGTCAACGCACTGTCCGCACACCGCCCTGTAATGACGATATCTGCACAAGCGTCCAGAGCCGCAACAACAGGCTGCGCGCCAAGGTAAGCATTGATGGAGGCAACTTTCTCTGACTTCGGGAAGGCCTCATGAGAGAACATCTCTGTCACACCAGCGGCCTGATACGTCCCTGCCTCCGCCAGCAGATCATCACCAGTGACAACGGCAACCTTCAGATCGAGCTTCTGCGCAGCAATCAATTCACGGATCTTGGAGGCACAACTCTCAGGATTAACACCACCAGCATTACTGAGAATTTTAGTCTTGGACGCGGCAATAGCCTTCAGGTTCAAGCCAAGCACCTGCTCAACAAAATCCGTCGCATATCCAAGATCAGGAGACTTCTGACGCGCCCTTGCCATGATGGAAAGAGTGATCTCTGCCAGATAGTCGTAAACAATGTAATCGAGCCCTCCAGCGCGCAACAACTGCCCGGTTGACGCACTAGAGTCACCCCAAAAGCCGCAAGCCCCCCCAATGCGAATTGGCTGCTTACGTTTACTAGAGCTTTGATTTTCCGTGGTTTTCATGGTCATTTTAACGGAAACCTCTTTTACATACCAAACGTACGGTATATACTAGTTCCCAATACGTCAAGTGTTTCAGAGAAAACCCCTTCCTAAGGTTAAGGTTGATCATGGTAAGCAAGTTAGACAAGAAGAAGCAGCGCGGTGAAAACACACGCAAAGCCCTCATTAAGTCGACCATCGATTGCCTCGACCGGCTCGGCTATGCAGAAACCTCGATCAATCGTGTGCTGGAAGGCGTTGATGTCAGTCGCGGTGCCTTGATGCACCACTTCCCCTCCAAGGAAGATCTGGTGATTGGAACGGTCGACTTCCTGCTCTCAAGAATTTTGCGCCACTACCAACAGGAAAGCCCAAACTCTTTCCCCTTCGCGCAGGTAACGCATTCTGGTAACGGGACACTCGCCGACGCACTCGTAACCTATTGGAAGAACATCATCGACACACCAGAAGGGCGCGCCTTCTCTGAAATCATCATGGCAACCCGCACGGACAAGGCATTGTCCCTGCGCATCTCCCCCAAACTGGAAGACTGGAACGAGCAGCTCAACCAGTTCTTTCTGCCACCGGGTTTAGATAAAGAGGCCATTGAAGACGTAACTCTAACCCTCCTCATCTGGCGCTCTTTCATCCGCGGCATGATTTTCCAGCAGGAGTTCCACAGCGACCCGGATTATATCGAAAAGATCATCCGCAAGTTCGCCATGATCATGGAACCACATCTGAAGCTGGCTCAAACGCAGAGCGGCACATAACAAATGAGAGCCAGATCGCTCTCCATGGCCACCAGACAAATGCTCTTGGCAACTTGACCCAAATGCCCTCATTTCCATTAAGTTCTGCCTAGTGATACTGCCAAGTCCCACGGGGCTTTAATCCTTTAAGGCACTGCAAAGGCATATGATCTGCGCTGGTAGAACGCGAGCGCGCTGGATCAGGGAGCCTTTTGACTGATGGACGAGGCATCAAACACACCACAACCCAATGCCACCTCCCCCACGGAGCAGGATCCGGTCTGCGGCATGTCTGTAACAGTCACAGACGACACCCTCTCAGCTGATTTTGCCGGAAAGACCTACCATTTCTGCTCTCCCAAGTGCTTCAATAAATTCGACAGCGATCCCTATTACTACGCCTCTGGCAACAGCAAAAAGCAGCAGGAAACTCAGACGCAGGATGTCGATTACACCTGCCCCATGCATCCGGAGATCATCAAGAAAGGCCCCGGCGAATGCCCTATCTGCGGCATGGCACTGGAGCCCATGACAGTCACCAGCGATGACGAACCCAGCCACGAACTGGTTGATTTCACCAGACGCTTCTGGCTCAGCGCAATTCTCTCAATTCCCCTGCTCGCCATCACCATGGGCCCCTTCATCGGCCTCCCGTTCCGCGAATGGCTCGGCGAACCCACAGCCATCTACGTAGAGTTTGTCCTCGCAACACCCGTTGTCCTGTGGGCAGGCATCCCGCTCTTCAAACGAGGCCTCAAGTCTATCACCACATGGAACCTCAACATGTGGACACTCATCACCCTGGGCGTCGGCGCCGCCTACCTTTATTCTCTGGTGGCAACCTTCCTGCCCGGCCTGTTCCCCCCAAGCATCCGCGCTGCCACAGGCCATCCGCCGGTCTATTACGAAGCCTCGGCTGTCATCCTTGCTCTGATCTTCATGGGACAAGTGCTGGAAATGCGAGCCCGTGAGCGCACGGGTGATGCCATCCGTGCTCTGCTTGACCTTGCTCCTAAAACCGCCCGCCGCGTGCTGGAAGACGGCACAGAATATGACGCGCCCCTTGAGAACATCATGACAGGCGACAAGCTTCGTGTCCGCCCCGGCGAGGCTGTCCCAGTCGATTCTCGCGTTGTCGATGGCCAGTCCTATCTGGATGAAAGCATGATCACAGGCGAGGCCGTCGCCCTTGAGAAGAAGGTAGGAGACACAGTCACAGGTGGAACACTCAACAAAAACGGGACGCTAATCATTGAGGCAACAAACGTTGGCGCAGATACCATACTTTCCAAGATCGTCTCCATGGTCTCCTCTGCCCAACGCTCACGTGCGCCCATTCAAGGCATGGCGGATAAGGTCTCAGCCTACTTCGTCCCAACCGTGGTCAGCATTTCCATTCTCTCCTTCTTCATCTGGTTGCTTATCGGCCCGGCACCATCCCTGTCTTACGCCGTCATTGTCGCCGTATCAGTGCTCATCATCGCCTGCCCCTGCGCCCTCGGGCTCGCAACGCCCATGTCCATCATGACCGCCAGTGGCCGAGGCGCGCAGGCAGGCGTGCTCATCAAAGATGCCACTGCGCTGGAGCTCATGTCCAAAGTCGATACGCTCATTGTCGACAAGACAGGAACCATCACAGAAGGCAAACCGACCGTCACCTCAATCCAGTCGTTCTCTGAGGGCTACACCGAGGACCAACTCCTACACATCGCAGCCTCCATCGAAAAAGGCTCCGAGCACCCGTTGGCAGAAGCAATCGTCCATGCCGCCTCAGCCAAAAAGATGTCCTTATCCAACTCTGAGGATTTTGAGGCCCACACCGGAAAAGGCGTTAGCGCGAAAGTCGAGGGCCAACTCTACGCCATCGGCAATCCGGTCATCTTCAACCTCACCGACAAGATCTCTGAGGACATGAAGCAAAAGCACCAAACCCTGAGTGCTTCAGGCAACACCAGCATCTATATGTCAAATGAGCAAGAAATCATCGGCATGATCGCCATCTCCGATCCCATCAAAGAAAACGCAACCGAGGCCATCCAGCAACTGCATGAGGCTGGCATCAAAGTCGTCATGGCAACCGGAGACAATGCCTTAACAGCCAAAGCCGTCGCCAACTCTGTCGGTATTGATGAGTTCAAGGCAGAAGCCTTGCCAGAAGACAAGAAGACACTGGTCGACCAGCTCCATGCATCCGGAGCAATGGTTGCCATGGCAGGCGACGGCGTCAACGACGCGCCCGCCCTCGCATCAGCCGATGTAGGGCTGGCAATGGGAACAGGCGCAGACGTCGCCGTCGAAAGCGCGGGCATCACATTGCTGAATGGCGATCTCACAGGCATTGTGCGCGCCCGCAAGCTCGCCATCGGGTCGTTGCGCAACATCCGCCAGAACCTGTTTCTGGCGTTTGTCTATAACTCCGCAGGTGTCCCCATCGCAGCAGGCATTCTCTACCCCTTCACCGGAGCGCTGCTCTCACCCATGATTGCAGCACTGGCCATGAGCCTGTCATCCTTCTGCGTGGTAATGAACTCTCTGCGTCTGAAAAACCTGAAGCTCTAATCCGCTACAGTCAGGATTTCAGAAAGAGGCTTCTTCAGCTTTGCCACAGCAGGTACCTTGGCATCTTCAGCCGGGTGACCAACTGCAATGATCATGATTGGCTTTTCGGAGTCAGGGCGATCCAGCATGCCATTCAAAAATTTCATCGGGTTGGGCGTGTGGGTTAGCGAAACCAGCCCTGCATGGTGCAGCGCCGTCAGCAGAAAACCACAAGCAATGCCAGTGCTTTCAGGCACGTAGTAGTTTTTGTAGCGCGTCCCATCTTCAAACTGCCCCCAACGCTGTGCAAACACAACAATCAGCCATGGCGCATCTTCCAGGTGAGGCTTGTCATCGTTAGTTCCAATCGGCTCAAGCGCTTTGATCCACTCATCACCCGCGCCGCCGTCATAGAACCGGCGCTCTTCTTCTTCCGCACCATCCCGGATACGCTTCTTAAACTCAGGTTGAGAGATGGCAACAAAATGCCAGGGCTGATGGTTCGCACCAGAAGGAGCCGTACCAGCCGTGCGAATGCACTCTTCAATAACTTCACGAGCGACAGGACGATTTGAAAAATCCCGAACCGTATGGCGACGCTTCATCTTGTCATAAAAGCCTTTCACAGCTTCAAGCATCTGCTCATCGCTCAGGTCCAGACGATCTGGCAGATCCACTGGCTCATATGTGATGTGTTCTTTGGCAAACATCCTGTTCCCCCGCTTTTCAGGTATTCTTTTGCTTTCCCTTACAAGCCAAATCGACGACAGCCTCCCAGCGTCCTACAGCCCATGTAAGGTCTTCGCAAAACTAACGGAAGAATACGGCCAAATCTATTGAACTTGCCTCCAGAAAGCCAATCCAGCCTCTAAACCCACATCACAACGATCCATCCGGCACCCAACGGCGAGATACCTCCGTGCTGTTCTCATAACTGGCCTCAAAGATTGGCGCAGCCAACGTCGCCCGCACGTGCAATGTTCCCTCACCAACATTACAAAAACCATGCAAACGCCCGGCAGGGATCAGGACACTCTGATTACCTGTCGCAACATACCGCTCATCCCCGCAAGTAATCTCCGCAGTTCCGTCAATCACCTCCAAAAGCTCCTCCACCGCATGCAGGTGCAACGGAGCCCCACTTCCGGGCTCACACCACTGATCAAAAATACAAAGCTGATGCGCACCATTCACAGCAGAGACCCTCATCCGCGTCACCACCCCACCCCGCCACTCTTCTAATTCCTGCGCATTATGATCAATAAGAGTCATCACAAGCTTCCTTTCCTGACAGAAAGACAATCAAAAGCTCACTCTATCTGACAAGTACGAAGAACTCAGAAACTGCAGTATGCAAGGATAACCACATCAGTTGTCGTGAACACGTTTCAGGAAGGTTCCATGTTATCGCTGTACATGTGAGGAGTTCGCAAGCTGACAGGGTTGAGCTGCATTGTTGTTAAATAACTGCACTTGGCACTCAATGAGTCCAAATCACTTATCCCCGACGTGCATTAAGCCCGGTATCAACGACATCATTTGAGGTAGGGGGATAGATTATTTCTATCCCCTTTCACGGCTTGAGTGCTGAGCTGGATGTTTGCCCGAGTTATCCGACCGATCACGGCCCATTGCAGACCAACTGCCAGCTCTACTTTCATCAGCTGGCGAGACACAGCAACGCAGTCTCAACCCTAATAACGCAAACAAACGCACGTAGGAACGCAAAGCCACTACAACTAGCTTTAAGACCAATCACACTGCATAAAGACACCCGTAGCAAATACCGCCAACGAACGCAGATAGGAGCGCACCACCGTTCCGGAAGCGTAGAGCAGTTACGGATTCAATCCCGCCGATTACGTCCTGATGCACAACTGGCCCCGCATTTCCTTCGAAAGCGCAGCAATCATAGCGGCACAAATTCGAGTGCATATGCCAGCAAACGCAGATAGCCGCGCAAAGCCATCCCAGTTGCGGTTTAGTTCACTCACGCTGCCCACAGCACCAGCTCATAAATACCGCGGCTTGATCGCCTGTGTTAGTCGCTCTTGAGGTCTAAGGCTCGCCCTTCCCACAGGCTCACTCCCCTTCTCTTTGGGATGCACGGAGGGTAGCTCATGTCTCATAACAGCACCGCGAGGCTATGCGTTTCCATCCCTTGAGGTCGTTGCTTTGGTTTCGCTGAGGCCAACTGTTGGCTGTATATTCAGGGATAAGAGAGTGCTTTGGTGCTGGCGGTTTGGAGTCTAGCTCGCTGTGTTTTCAGCACGTTCATTCAGGACAGCCTAGTTCTAAAACGACAAAAAGCCCCCATGCATTAAGCATTGGGGGCTTTTTGTCTGATATGTTTGTTCTGTTTTAT